>JBAYOJ010000009.1:0-25968 GCA_041678385.1 Burkholderiaceae bacterium
CAGGGCGAGCGTCATCTGTCGGGCGAGCAGGCGTCGCTTGAACTGGCCCTGACAGGTCGCATGCTGCCGGAAATCGAATTTGACATTCTGTGCCGCATTGATGAACTTGAGGGGCGGGAAGTATCCCCGCTCATTGCCCGGGCCCGTACACAACCGAAGGCGGTGACACCACCCGCATTTTCGCTGCCTGACGGGGCAGACTTATTGCTCACGGCACGCCGCGTATTGCTGGATGAGCTGCTGCCGCAATTGCCCCGTGACCGTACCTATGATGCGCTGATGGCGGCGAACGCCATGGCGATTGCCGCTCGCGAACTCAGTGACCTTGGCAGTATGGCTGGCGCAGCTGAAACGGCGATTCAGGCGTTTTTGGCCAAGGTTGAAAACACCCGTGCATCGTCAGCCACAGCGGCGGCAAGCAGCGCGGAAGGCCGGCTTGCGCGGCTGTTGCGCGCCCGCGAGCTTGCGGCTGATCACACGGAAGCACTGCGCAGCGTGTTGATGGAACAGACCTGCGCACGTTTGCAGCTCAGCAACCCCAAGTATCTGGCGGTGCCACCAGCTTGAGTCGCGCGAGTAACACCTGAATATAACGATGTCATCGGAGACCATCATGGCCAAACCGTTCCATGACGGGCTGGAGCCCAATCCCGCCAATTTTTCTGCCCTCACGCCGGTAAGCTTCCTGAAACGCTCGGCGCACATCTTCCGCGACCGGACGGCGGTGGTGGACGACGACATGACTTTAACCTACGGCGAACTCTATGGCCGTTGCCGGGCGCTGGCATCTGCGCTTGAAAACGCCGGCGTGGGCGCGGGTGAGACCGTATCAGTGCTTTGCCACAATACGCACGAGCTCTTGGAGTGCCATTATGCCGTGCCCATGCTGGGCGCCGTGTTGAATGCCATGAACACCCGCCTGGATGCGGCGACGCTGCGCTTCATCTTGCAGCATGGGCGTGCGCGAGTATTGATCTACGATACGCAATTCGAAGAACTGCTCAGGGACGTCCTTGAACCCTTGGAAGACCCACCCATGCTGGTGGCAGTGGCCCGGCAGAAGGGGGCGTCGCAGGGGCTGGCTGAAGTCGAGTACGAACAACTGGTAAAGAGCGGCGATCGTGATTACCCATGGGCCAAGGTAGCCGATGAGTGGCACCCGATTGCCCTGAACTACACCTCGGGCACGACCGGCAATCCCAAGGGGGTGGTGTACCACCATCGTGGTGCTTATCTGGCTGCCATGGGCAATGCGATGGCGATGGCCATGTCGCCGCAGACGGTGTATCTGTGGACTCTGCCCATGTTCCATTGCAACGGCTGGTCTTATTCCTGGGGCGTCACAGCAGCGGGAGGAACACATGTCTGTCTGAGCAAGGTTCAGTCTGACGCGGTACTGCAGCGTATCCGCAATCACGGTGTGACCCATATGTGCGGCGCGCCTGTGGTGTTGAACATGCTGCTGAATGATTTTCATCAATGGGGTGAAAGGCTCGATACCCCGGTGCAATTCGCGCTGGGTGGGGCGGCTCCGCCCAGTGCCGTTATCCAGCGCGGCCAGGAACTCGGCTTTGATATTGTGCATCTGTATGGGCTGACCGAATCCTACGGTCCTTCCATCGTGTGCGTGGTTCAGGATGACTGGAAGGATCTCGCCGTCGACGATCTGGCCCGCAAGGTGGCGCGTCAGGGCGTCGGGCTCTATGCCATAGACGACGTTGCCATTGCAGGTGCAGTGCCAGGGGAATTCGCTCCGGCCGACGGCCAGAGCATGGGTGAACTGCTGCTGCGGGGCAACACCCTGATGAAAGGCTATCTGGGCAACCCAGCGGCAACCCAGGAAGCCTTCGATGGGGGTTGGTACCATACCGGCGATTTGGCGGTGATGCATCCGGATGGCTATGTCGAACTCAAGGACAGGGCCAAGGACATCATCATTTCCGGGGGCGAAAACATATCCAGCCAGGAAATCGAAGAAGTGCTGTACCGGCACCCGCAGGTACTGGAAGCGGCGGTCGTAGCCATGCCCGATGAAAAATGGGGCGAGACACCCTGCGCCTTCATCACGCTCAAGCAGGGTCAGAATATGGCTGACGAAGCCGAAATCATTGCCTATTGCAGGGCGAACCTGGCATCGTTCAAGACGCCGCGCAAGGTCGTTTTCTGCGAGCTTCCCAAGACATCGACAGGCAAGATCCGCAAGAATCTCTTGCGTGAACAGTTGATCCACACTCAATAATTAGTGCACTCAAGGGGTATCGATGGTTGGGGATTTCGATTCATTCAAGGCCAGCCTGAGTCTGTCGAAGATCGAGATCTGCCGTGCCTTGTACCGGCAGAACACCGACCGGATACGTATCAAAAAAGAGCATGTGGCGGTGCCCAATCTGGTTCGCATCATTGATTCAACCTTGCGGCTGACTCGTGCCAAAGGCTTTCATGCCATGTCTTTACGCGACCTGTCTGCCGATACGGGCCTGAGCATCGGCGGGCTGTATGCCTACATTCGCGGCAAGGATGACTTGGTGCAGCTGATTCAGCTGCATGGCATGCTGCTGACGCGCCACACCCTCCATGATTACACCAAGGATGTCGAAGACCCCTGGGCACGTTTGCATGCCGCCGTGCGCGCCCACGTTTACCTGAGCGAACTGATGCAGCCCTGGTTCTACTTTTCGTTCATGGAAACCCGCAACTTGCCGCCACCGCACAAACAGGAAGCCGTCGCCATCGAACGTGAGGTCGAGGACATCATCCATGACATCATTGCGCGGGGCATGGCTAAGCAAGTTTTTCGTGAGGTGGATGCCCGGTTGCTGGCGGCACTTTCCAAAGCGATGATGCAGGACTGGTATCTCAAGCGTCGTAAATATCGTGATCTTCAGGTCGACCCGACCGCCTATGCCGACTTCTTGTGCACCGTGCTGGACCGTTACCTATTACCTGAGCCGGTTGCTGCAGGGTCCAGTGATGCTGTGTTTCCGGATTGATACGAATTCTTCAGAGTATCCCTTGCGCCGAATGCTTGAGTTCGGGCCGGTTTTTGATGAACTCATGGGCGGACCGGATCAACCAATCGAGCGTTGGGTTGCGGTTGCCCTTGCGCCACACCATCCAGATTTCAATGGGGGCCAGGGTGTGCTTCTTGAAGGGCCGGAATTCCACCATGGGATCTGCGCTGTACCTGCTCAGCTCACCGGCTACGATGGTGAGCCCGAGACCCGCTTTGACCAATGCCACCATGGCCTGGGGTTCTACGCAGGATATGACTTTTTTGGGGACAATATTCGCCGCACGAAACCCCTGTTCGGTGATGCCCGCCATGTATTTTGAATGGACAGGGTCGTGCCCGATATAGGGTTCATTATCGAAATCGGATAATTCCAATTCCTTTTTCTTTGTCAAGCGGTGATTTGCCGGTACGACGCCCATTAGATTATCAACGCTGAGCAGCATTCGATCAAACTGAAACAGGTTGATGGGGGAACGCAGCAAGGCGGCTTCTATATCGTTTCGGACAAGCGCGTCCAATTGTTGAAGCGTCGTGAGCTCGTGCAGGACCAATTCGGCTAATGGATAATCCTTATTGAAACCGCTTAATAATCCAGGAAGAACTTCGTAAGCTGAAACAGGGGTAAAGCCTATTGAGAGCCGGCCCTCGGAACCCTTTGCAGCATCTTTTGCCAGATTGGCAGAGGTTTGGGCCACGTGGATGACTTCATGCGCGCCACCCAGGAAAGCCGCACCTGCGGCTGTCAGGCGGATCTCGCGCCCATTGCGTTCCAGCAGCTGGACGCCAAGGCGGGCTTCAAGCAGCTTGATCTGACGGCTTAAAGGGGGTTGGGTGAGATTCATGCGCTTGGCCGCCCGGCCGAAGTGCAGCTCTTCTGCCACGGCGATAAAGCATTGCAGCTGGTGGATATCAAACGGTATGGACATCAATTGTTGTATCAGATCATCCAAATTTTGGATTGGACTGCACGCATGTTGCTTCCTATTATACCTGTGGGATCCAGGGCGCCTGCTTGCCGCTCGAATTATTCAGAGCATCCTTAAGGATGCTCTGAATAATTCACCACGCCGCCTGCATCCCCGGAATCGGGCGGTCTGCTGCGTTGCAAATGCTCGCGATAGCTACGGCTATTGCTGCGCTTTGCGCCTTGCTTCCCATCCCGACCCGGGGCGCAGACTTACCGTTCGAATTATTCAGAGCATCCTTAACCCTGCGCATTCATGTTTTTGAACCCGTAATTCCTTGATCCATATCCACACCAGCGAATCTTAAAGGATTGGTTTATGCAAGTCATTGATGTAATAGCGGACATCCTCAAGAAAGAAGGCATACATACTTTCTTTGGTTATCCGACCACACCCGTTATCGAAGCGCTGGCCAAAGCCGGGATGCGGCCCATTCTGTGTCGCCAGGAACGGGTAGGCGTCGATATGGCAAACGGTTATGCGCGGATCAACCGTGGCAAGCCCTTTGGGGTTTTTGCCATGCAGTATGGTCCGGGTGCCGAAAATGCCTTCTCCGGTATTGCCTCAGCCTATTCGGATTCGGCACCTGTGCTGCTGTTGCCGCTTGGGCATCGCAGGGAAATAGCCCAGGTGCATCCGTCGTTCCGTTCAAGCCGGGCAATGGAAAGCGTGACTCGTTCTGCTGAAGAGCTGTTGCTTGCCGATGAGACTCCGAATGTGATGCGCCGGGCGATCAATCAATTGCGGAATGGCCGGGTAGGGCCGGCCCTGATTGAACTGGCGCTTGATCTTGTGGACCAGGAAATCGATTATTCATCAGAGCATTATCGTCCTGTGCGTCAAACGCGTTCGGCGGGCGACAGCCGGGATATCGATGAAGCAGCCGCCATGCTGTTGGCAGCCAAGCGTCCGGTCATACAGGCGGGGCAAGGCGTGCTGTATGCGGATGCTTCGGCTGCATTGCTCGAACTTGCCGAGCTTGCCGATATACCCGTCTACACTACCCTTGAAGGTAAAAGCGCCTTCCCTGAAAATCATCCATTGGCGCTTGGTACCGCCAGTTCGGTTCAGACGGGCCATGGAAAGCAGGTAATTGATGATGCCGATGTCGTGTTTTCAATCGGCAGCAGTCTGACCCGTCACTTACTGGTCACACGCGTTTTCGGTGTACGGGAAAAGCGTATTATTCACGCCACCAACGATGCTCGTGACCTGAATAAGGGTTATGAAACAGAAATAGGCATTCTCGGCGATTGCGAATTGGTCTTGCGCCAATTGATTGAAGCGGTGCGAGATCGTCTCGGTTCCAAGCCCAGACAAACAGGCATTCGCGAACGCATTAAAACCTTGAAGGCTGAATGGCTCGGCCAGTGGCAACATAAGTTGGAAAGCACCGAAACACCAATCACCCCATATCGTGTGATCAGTGAATTCTCGCGTGTTATGAATGCCGACGATGCCATTGTTACGCACGAATCCGGAAGCCCGCGCGACCAGATCACCCCCTTCTATGAATCCACCCTTCCTCATAGCTATATCGGTTGGGGGAAGTCCCATGCTCTGGGCTCCAGTATCGGCCTGACCATAGGTGCCAAACTCGCCGCCCCGGAAAAGTTCTGTGTCAATTTCATGGGTGATGCGGCCTTTGGCATGACAGGGCTGGATTTCGAGACAGCTGTCCGTACGGGTACGCCAATATGTACCGTGGTCATGAATAATTCGACCATGGCCATCGAGAAAACCCATATGGAGCTTTCTCATTCCTTGCATCGCACCCGCGACATCGGCGGAAGCTATGCCAATATCGGGCGCGACCTGGGAGGCTGGAGCGAGCGGGTTGAAGATCCTGCCCAGATCGGCCCTGCATTCGAGCGGGCAATGGAACAGAACCGGCAAGGGAAGGCGGCCTTGATCGAGTTCATCACTAGCGAAGAAACCGAGTTTTCATTCAAACGGAGTTCTTTGGCCACATAAATGCGGGCGGGCGATGCGCCCGCTGACTTTACCAGGAGACACACGTATGAAAAAAATAAACCGCCGACAGTTTGTTACGGCACTTTCCGCAACGGCTGTCCTTCCAGCCCTTTCATTCAGGCATGCGCATGCAGCGTCTGACTACCCGAATCAACCGGTACGCATGATAGTGCCGTTCTCGCCTGGCAGTGCCACCGATATCGTGACCCGTACGCTGTCGAAGGAACTGCAGGGCGAGTTCGGGCAACCGTTCGTGACTGAAAACCGTCCCGGCGCCCTGACGACTATCGGCACGACCCACGTCGCCCAGAGCGCACCCGATGGCTACACTTTGCTGGTGGCGGCCCTATCATTTGTTTCGTCCCCCAGCGAAATCAAGAACCTGGCATACGATCCGGTGAAAGACTTCGAACCCATCGCGCTGATAGGGACACTTCCGTTGGTCTTGATGGTCAGGTCGGATTTCCCGGCAAACACCGTTGAGGAATTTCTTGAGCATGCCAAGAAAACCGCCAAGCCGCTTGTTGGCGGTTACGGTTCGGCCAGCAGTCGTGTTGCCGCCAATCGTCTGGGGGCATTGGCGGGCGTCCCTCTGACGGAAGTGCCTTATAAGGGCATTGCAAATGCGGTGACCGACCTCATCGGTGGCTTCGTGGATTTCACCTTTGCCGACATGGGTAATGTCACGCCGCATGTGGAAAGCGGCCGTCTGAAAGCCCTTGGTGTGACCGCGCAGGAACCGTCCATGTATGTGCCCGACTGGCCGCCGCTGGGGGCAACCATTCCGGATTTCGAAATCACGGCCTGGCTGATGGTGCTGGCACCCGCTGGCATTGACACGGCAATTGTGAAGAAGCTGCATGATGGCATTAACAAATGTCTGGAAACAACTTCCATGAAACAGACGCTGGAGCTTGTCGCCATCTCACCACCAACCGTTGCGCTACCTGATCTCAAGCCGTTTGTTGCGAGCGAAGTCGATAAATGGGCTGAACGCTACAAGGCAGCCGGGATACAGCCACAGTAATTCTGCTTTGGTTGCTGATGGCAGTCGCATAGCGGTAGTTGCGACTGCCATCTTTTAAGTCTCAAATAAACCACATCTTGCGGCTTTGTCGGCCTTTGCAAGGGCCATCTGACAGCAAATACCGCGGAAACGCTGCTATTCAGCTTTGGAAAACCTTGCTATCATTTTTTTAAAACCCGTGACCTTATGCGAGTTTTTCCATGACAAGGGGGCTTACGCGGCTGTGCTATCGCCGTGGCGCATTCACCGCCACCTTGTTTGCCGCAGTCTCACTGTCCTCTGGAGTCCAATTTGAACAAGCTTCCAGCAGTGCTGGCCGCGGTAACAGCCGCGGCAACCCTCGCCGCATGCGACAGTAGCAGCAACCATTCTGCTATCGAGCCGCCTACAGCCTCCTCGCCCAATATCTTGTTTGTCATCATGGATGATGTCGGTATCGACCAGATGACGTCATTTGGCTATGGCGGCGCCACGCCGCCCCGCATGCCCAATATGGATGCCGTCGCCGCAGCGGGCCTGCGCTTCCGGAATACCTGGGCAATGCCAGAGTGCTCACCGTCACGAGCTGCCTTTTTCCTTGGCCAGTATCCTTTACGCACCAATATTCTTCAGGCTATCGGCCCGAGCGATCTGGCGGTATCACACGTGTCGCCCTATGCCACGACGGCGCCAAAACTGCTGAAGAAAGCCAATTACGAAAGCGGGCTATTCGGCAAATACCATTTGGGTGGCCCGGAAAACAATCCGGCCATCAATTCCGGGCCCAGTGTGCTGGGCTGGGATTACTTCTACGGCTGGGTGGGTGGCTTGCCCGGCTCCGTCGATTCCACTGCTGGCGGTGTCGGGTCCAGCGGGCAATATACCTGCGGTTATGTGCCGTCCGCGGATGCGGGCGGGGCCAACTTCGGCGCCTGCTATCAGCCGGACGAAAGTTGCACCGAAATCCACGCTCTGGTGGGGCAGGATCCGGCCGGCTTGCAATGCCTGGACTCTGGTGGCATTTTTGCGCCTCGCCAGAGCTGCGGGTCCAGGCCCAGTTCGATCGATTTCACCCAGCTTAACGGCTATTACGTATCGCCGCTGGTCATCATCGAAGACGGCCACGTCGAAGAAGTCCCGCTCACGGATCCCCGTTCGCGCCGCTATCGCACCCGGATTGAAACCGATGCGGCGATCGAATGGATCAACAGCCGTCCGGCCGACCGTCCATGGATGGCCACTGTCAGCTACAGTGCCGCCCATACGCCCTGGCAGCCGCCCCCCGGTGACCTCACTCCAGGCCATGGCAGTGGCGTTGTTAATGATCTGGATTGCACGGACTTCTCGGCGGGGCGTGTGGTTCAGAACCGGATGACCGAAGCATTGGATACCGAGTTTGGCCGCCTACTGGTCGAAATCGGCATGGCCACGCGCGGACAGGACGGGAGCCTGATCTACGACCCAGCGGCGTCGAATACCGTGATTGTCATCGCTGGCGATAACGGCACGCTGGCCACGGCGGTCAAGCAGCCTTTTGTAGCCGGGCAGGCCAAAGGGACCACCTACCAGACCGGCGTGTGGGCGCCTCTGATCATCGCCGGGCCACAGGTCGAGCAACCTGGCCGCGAAGTCGAGCATATGTTGAATATGGTCGACCTGTTCCAGTTCTTCGGTGAGCTGGCGGGTATTGACGTTCACGAAGAAACGACGCGCACAGTCGATTCGGCGTCCGTGCTTCCTTATCTGACCCATCCGGCACATCCTGGTGTACGAAGCATCAACTTCACCATGGCGGGTTTCAACGACCAGGCCAATGGCGGTAGCAATGGGCCTTGCGTGATCAACTCGGCGTGCACACAGATTCCCACGACCAAAGGGGTGTGCGAAGACAACCTGGGCGTCTGGTGGGGGCCAAACTACGAGCCGGATCAAGGGGTGGTTGATAACGGTGGGGTTGGCTACAAGACTTGCGGCGAGGTGAACCAGGCCTTGTATGGCGATGGTCAGTCCATGGTAAGCATCCTGCCGGAATTCTCCGCAGCCATCCGCGACGACAGCTACAAACTGGTGCGCAATACCACGATGCACTTCGTGCCGGAAATCAACGATTTTCAAGAAATCACGACTGAAGAACTGTTCGAAATCAATCAGGCGGTGCCGGTACCCTTGCTGGACACGCCTGACCGCAATCTCTTGCTCGACGAGGCTGCGGTCCCGCCAGATATCCGGCTGGTCCACCACAGGCTGAAGCAGCAGATGGATGACATCCTGGCGTCTGAACCTGCATGCCCGGGTGATGGCAACCTGGATGGCGTGGTCGACGGTCGCGACCTCGAAGAATGGAGCCGTATTGCCCATGCCTGGGGCAAGTCCAGTGTCTATGATTTCAAGATTGACGGCGTTTTCGACGGTTTGACCAACACTCGTGATGCCGACGTGATTCAGAATAATCTGGGCAGAACTTGTGCTCGTAGCTATGCCATCCACTAAGCGCCGGCGCCGCATCGTCATGGGCGGCGCAGCCATTGGCCTGGCCCTGGCGGGCGGGGCCATGGCGTGGCTGGTGCGTCCGTCGGCCGGGTCGGAAGCCGCTCCGCCAGTGGTGATTCTGGGGGACGGTGTTTCCACGCCAGCCGGCATGGTCTGGGTGCCGCCCGGCACCTTCCTCATGGGTAGCGACAGCAAGCTTTCCCAAGCCAACGAGCAGCCGGCGCATCCTGTTCGCGTTCAGGGTTTCTGGATGGACAGCACCCATGTCACCAACGACCAATTTGCCGAATTCGTCAGGCAGACGGGCTATGTGACTACCGCCGAGCGCAAACCCGACTGGGAAACCATACGCGTGCAGCTGCCTCCCGGCATTCCCAAACCGCCCGACGAAGCTCTGGTGCCTGGCGCCATGGTCTTCGTTGGTACGTCAGGGCCGGTCAATCTGGCGGATTATTCTCAGTGGTGGCGCTATGTGCCCGGTGCAACCTGGCGCCAGCCACAAGGCCCGGGCAGCAGCATAGACGACATCGGCGACCATCCTGTCGTGCAGGTCAGCTATGCCGACGCCCTGGCCTATGCGGAATGGGCAGGCAAACGTTTGCCGACCGAGGCTGAATGGGAATATGCGGCCCGAGGCGGTCTGGAGCAGGCAACTTATGTCTGGGGTGACGAGCTCCTGCCCGCAGGTCAGCGGCAGGCCAACTATTGGGATACCAAACAGGCGGTATTTCCGGTTGTCAGCCCGGAAGCGGGGGGGGCAACAGGCACGCAGGCCGCGGGCACTTTCCCGCCCAACGGCTATGGTCTGTACGATATGACAGGCAATGCATGGCAATGGGTCGCCGATTGGTATCGGTCAGATTATTTCACCACGCAAGCGGCTGCCAAAAAAACACCCATCGTCAACCCCAAGGGGCCAGACAATTCCTTCGACCCGTCTGAACCCGGGGTGCCGGTTGATGCTCCGAAACGAGTCATCCGTGGGGGGTCTTTCCTGTGCAACGAAAGCTATTGCCTGTCCTACCGGCCTAGTGCCCGGCGGGGTTCCGACCCTTATAGCCCGATGTCCCATGTGGGCTTCAGGCTGGTGAAGGACGCCCCGGCGCCCCAGGCCGTCACCACAGCCCTCGCTTCCCCCTCATCGCGCTGAAGGCGCGCTGGCTTACTAAAGCTCCGTGACCGGGTCAGGCGCAAAAAGGGGTGCCCAAGACCCCTCTTTTTGCGCCTGCTCTCAGGATGTCGCCGTGCCGCAATGCCGGCCAAAATTATCATGGATGATCTTCAAGTCGTCGGTGTTGGTCAGGCCATCGTGATTGAAGTCAAACCAGCTTGAATGCCCGCCGTTTTCGCGGCTGTAGCGGGTCCAGCCATCGATATCCTTGTCGTCTACCATGCCATCCAGGTTTCCGTCACCCGGGCAGGCAACATGAGAGGCGTGCAAGGCCTGAATCTCGGTTTTCAGGCTGAGATAATGCTGTTCCTGTTCCGGCGTCAAGGCGGGTTGGGTCAGCAGGTCGTAGACCGCATTGTCCAGACGGGGCAGCGGTGTGGCTTCGTTGATGGCGTAGAGTTCTTCGCTTGCTTCGATCTGGCCGGTGGCGCAATTGAGGCGATCAATCTGCACAAGCTTATGGGTGGCGTTGCGGATGGCTCTTTGCGAATCGGGCAGGATATCCACCGCAGGCTCCCCTTGTGCCACCAGGTAATCGTTGACGGCGCAGCAGGAACTCAGGCCCGTCGGGCCTGCTACACCCTCCGGGCCGTACCAGATGCCGCCCTGATCCTGGCAGACAGCCTGCTGCGGGAAGACCTGTACGCAAACGTTTGAGGAGGGAATCACGCAAGGGGGCGGAAGCTCGGACGTTGTGGCCTTGATATTGGTGCCCATTTCGGTGTAGTTGGTGCTGCGGATGGCTGCGTGGCCCGGGCTGGTCAGATAGGGCAGCATTGGCTGCGCATCGACCTGCCGTGACTCGGGCAGTGCGCCCTGCACATCGATCTCAGCCAATTCCGCAAACAGGCTGAACAGGTCTGTTGAATTCACCATATGGGGCAGCGTACGGCCAGGTTCTGTCACCATGGGGCCAGCGATGATCAACGGTACCCAGACTCCCGTCTGGTAGGGAAAACCTTTGGCGCGTGTAGGGTTGAACGGCGCCTTTACACTGGGCCCGTAAGTGCCGTTGTCGCCGGTGACGATGACAACGGTGTTGGTGTCCTGGGGGCGGTAATCCAGGCTGCCGTCCTCTTTGTAGCTGGCCAGCCCGGCTTCGACCAGCAGCCGGCCGATTTCTTTATCTACGGCTTCGGTCATCTGGTTGATGATCACCCGCTGTTCGGCAGCGCTGGTGCACATGAAACCGGATGTCGGCAGCGCGTCTGGATGCACCAGCGATGTTGGCGGCTGGTGCAGCGGCGTGTGAATGGCCGAATAGCCCACACTGAGCATCCACGGTTGCTGTGGATTTCGCTGCTTCAGCCAGGCGACGGAACGGTCGGTTTCCTGAACCACGCGGTAGCCGCGAGCCCCCGGCGCGGCGACAGGCTGGACTTCGACGCTGCCATCCGGGTGATTGATGATCCATTCGGCCGTGTAATAGCCGTTTTGTTTGGTGAAATCGATGTAGGAGGGTGTGGCGCTCTGGCATGATTGGCCCGGGTCGAAGATGCCACCCTGTTCCATGCACATGCGGCCCGGGGTTTGTGCCTGCGTCAGATCGATGGTCGCACAGCCGCCATTGGGCTGGTAGCAGGCTCCCCGGTCTGCCCCCCGTGTCGGGTCGTCCTGCGTGCTGGGTACGAAGCCGCAGCCATGCGTGCCGGCAGGGGCAACGCCGCCCGCGCTTGTGTCGATGGGAAACGGCCCCCCATCCAGGTAGCCTTCAAAGTGATCCCAGCCCAGTTCGTGCATAACGTGATGGCCGAGGGGGTTGTTGTCAGGATTGATGTCGGAGCCCGAAAGGTGCATCTTGCCGATGACGGCGTTGATGTAGCCTTTTTCCTTGAGCAACTTGGGTGTCGTGATCTCGTACGGGGAAACCTGGGAATTGGCCAGGTCGGTAGCGACGATGGCATTCTTGACGTCTGTGCGGAAGGGGTAGCGCCCCTGGAAATAGGTGGCGCGGGTCGGCGAGCAGGTCGGCATGGCCCAGGTGTTGCGGAAACGCAGGCCGGCATGGGCAATGGCATCAAGGTTGGGCGTCCGGGCGGGGGTGGCGCCCCCATAGCCGAAGATCCGCAGCTGGTCGACGCCAAAGTCGTCCAGCACGATGAACAGAATATTGGGTAATGAGGCGGTGGGGGGCTCAATAGCCGAATGGTTGCTGCTGCTGTCACAGGCTGTCAGCGCCCATGCACATAATATGGTAGCGGGAATGGCGGAAAGCTTCCTGTGCATAGCGCCCTCTCAAAAGAAAGAATGTCGCGACACGAATGGAAGTGGGTGCCGCACGATCCGGTGGATGAATCGCAGCAGATATTCAAGTACGAATATTTCAAGCAGAAATAATGGTAACAAGAACCCCGCTCAGGGTGCCAGAGATTTTTGTTATCTTCGCGCAGATTTTTATTGAATCATCTGGTTGATTTCGATGATAGGCATCATGATGGCCAGCACAATCACCAGGACCAGGCCGCCCATGAGGAGCGTCATGGCGGGTTCCAGAATTGCCGTCAAGGCCAGGGCGCGTCTTTCCAGTTCAGCCGACAAGGTATTGGCGGCGCGTTCCAGCATGACAGGCAGGTCGCCGGTGCGCTCCCCGCTGCCTATCATGTGCACCAGCAGTGGCGGGAAGACTTTCTGCGACTGCAAGGCTGCAGCCAGCGACCCGCCTTCTCGAACCTGCCTTGCGGCTTCGTCGGCTGCGACCCGTAGCCGTTCATTGCCCAGGGTGCGTTGAGCGGCTTCAAGGGCCAGCAGTAGCGACACACCGCTGCCGGTCAGGATGGCGAGCGTGGATGCATAGCGGGCCGCGTTCACCCCCAGTACATAACGGCCCAGCACCGGCAGGCGCAATACCCGCCCATGCCAGGCCAGCCGGGCAGCAGCCTGACGCAGTGTCCAGCGCCAGCCGATAAAAACCACCAGCAGGGCCAGCGCCGCGATGATGCCCCATTCGCGCATGAAGGCGCTGGCGGCAAGCATCATGCGCGTCAGCAGGGGCAGGGCCTGCTGGGTCTGGTTGAAGGCGGTGACCACCTGGGGCACCACGTAGGTGAGCAGAAACACAACGACGGCAATGGCCACGAAGGTGACGATGGCAGGATAGATGAAGGCGGTGAGGATCTTGCTGCGCAGATTACCGCGCGATTCGATATAAGCGGCCAGCCTTTCCATGACTTGCGCGAGTTCGCCCGACTGTTCGCCGGCGTCGATCAGCGAACAATAAATGGAAGGAAAATCCCGCGGGTGGGCGGCCATGGCGTCGCACAGTCGATGGCCGGCTCGGATGTCGGCCCGTACTGCCGCCAGTACATGGGCTGTATGTCGACGCTCTGCCTGTTCCAGCGTGGCGCTCAGGGCAAGTTCAAGGGGCAGCCCCGCGGCCAGCAGGCCTGCCAGCTGGCGGGTGACCCAGCCCAGCTCTGCGTCGCTGATGCGGGGCCCTTTGACGATGCGGTTGCTGTCTCCGCGACTGCCCAAGGTGGTGCGCAGCGACAAGGGCAGCAGACCCCGCGAACGCAGCAGCTGACGCGCATTGCGTTCGCTGTCCGCGTCGATCAGGCCGCGTTCTATGCGCCCTGTCGCATCTGAAGCTTCGTACTGGTAGGTGGGCATTGCCTTTCCCCCTGGATTCAGGTGTCGTGGGTAACGCGGGCCAGTTCTTCCTGGGAAGTGATGCCTTGCGTCACCCAGCGCTGCCCATCCTGCCACAATTTGCGCATGCCCTTGCCTATCGCCGCTTCGCGCAGCACTTGTTCGTTTGCCTGGGCATGTATCAGTTCCCGCGTTTCGTCGTCAACAGAAAACAGTTCGTGCACCCCGGTGCGTCCACGGTAGCCAGTATGGCGGCATTCCGGGCAGCCGGCGGAATTCCAGGATGCGCTGCCATCTTCGTGCTTTATCTTGCATACAGGGCAGAGCTTCCTGATCAGACGCTGCGCCAGCACCCCTTGCAGGGTGGAAGCCAGCAGAAAGGGTTCTACACCCATGTCGATCAGGCGGGTAACCGCTGAAATGGCATCATTGGTATGCAAGGTAGCCAGCACCAGGTGGCCAGTCAGTGATGCCTGAACGGCAATCTGGGCGGTTTCCAGGTCGCGGATTTCGCCGATCATGATGACATCCGGGTCCTGGCGCAAAATAGCGCGCAGAGCGGTGGCAAAGTCCAGGTCGATACGCGGATTCACCTGAGTCTGGCCGATGCCGGGCAGGTCGTACTCGACGGGGTCTTCAACGGTAAGGATGTTGGTGGTGGCGGCATCCAGCCGCCCCAGGGCGGCATAGAGCGTCGTGCTCTTGCCGCTGCCGGTCGGGCCGGTCACTAGCACAATGCCATGCGGGCGATGAATAAGCGCATCCAGCAAGGCCAGAACATCAGCCGCCATGCCCAGGCGGGTCAGTTCAAGGAAGCCGGCTTCTTTGTCCAGCAGCCGCAATACTGCGCGCTCGCCATGCCCAGTAGGGAGTGTCGACACCCGTACATCAATGGCTCGCCCCCCGACCCGCAGGGCAATGCGCCCGTCTTGTGGCAGCCTTTTTTCTGCAATGTCCAGGCTGGCCATGATCTTGATGCGTGATACCAGGGCGTTGTGCAGCGCACGCCGCGGGCTGACGATGTCGCGCAGGGTGCCGTCGACGCGGTAGCGGACGACGGAATGGGTTTCAAAGGCTTCAAGATGGATGTCGCTGGCGCCATCGCGCGCCGCCTGCGTGAACAGCGCGTTGATCATGCGGATCACGGGCGCGTCGTCATGGGATTCGAGCAGGTCCTCGATTTCGGGGATGTCCTGCATAAGGCGGTCCAGATCGACCTCGCTGGCGGCGGCATCGACCACGGCAGCGGCGTCATCGGTTTCCGCATAGCTTGCCGCCAGCAGGGTGTCGAGCTCGGCATCGGGCACTTGCCGTTGCGGCAGTTCGCCGTAGCGCCGTCGTACTTCGACAATGGCCCAGGCCGGGGTGCGCTCGGAAAAGGTCAGCACCGCCCCGGCTGAACCGTTCTGAACCAGGGCACGATGCGTGCGCGCCCAGGTATAGGGCAGCCGCTGGACGATGGCCGTGCCGGAAGCCATGCTCAGAACGCCCCGTTGGGGTCGGTGTTGAACGAAGGTGTCGGATAAACGCGAGGGTTCAAGGTTGCGGGCGCCGGGCCGGTATTCTGGGGTGGGCGAAGATCCAGCAACCCCGTTTCCGGGTTGAGTTCGAACCCAGGCAAGGGCGCGGTGCCGGTGTCGGAGGCCAGCCAGGTGGACAGGGGAGGCAGGTTGGCCTGGACGGCGCGCATGTAGTTGTATCTGTCCAGCGTCACACTGGCGCCATCGCGGGCGTTGCGTACGATATGGGGGCGCAGGAACACCATCAGATTGGTTTTGCGGCGGGTACGCGTGTCGTAGCGGAACAAGTTGCCCAGTACAGGGATGTCACCCAACAAAGGCACCGACTGCCGGCTGTCGGAAAGATTGTCCTCCAGCAGCCCCCCCAGCACGATGATCTGGCCGTCATCGACCAGGACTTCGGTTTCCAATGCCCGTTTGCGGGTCACGATGCCGCCGATGGCGTTGGTCATGCTTTCGTCAACGCTGCTTACCTCTTGGTAAAGGGCGAGCTTGACGGTGTTGCCTTCCGATATCTGCGGGCGGATGCGCAGGGACAGGCCCACGTCTTCCCGGGTGATGGTCTGGAAGGGGTTGCTGGCGCCGTCAGCGGCTGTCGTGTACTGGCCAGTGATGAAGGGCATGGTCTGCCCCACCATGATGCTGGCTTCTTCATTGTCCAGCGTCATCAAGTTGGGCGTGGACAGAATATTGGCGTTGGCGCGGGATTCCAGCGCCCGCGCCAGTACGCTCAGGTTGATGATCTGGTTGCCCAGAATATCGACGGTGCCCTTGACTACGCCCAGGCTCAGGCCCCGGGCGAGTGCGTCGATACCTGTCGCACCGTCAACCTTTATGCCGCTGCCCCCCAGGTTTGCGCCGCCGATAAAGGCTGAGCCGCCGCCGGCAATATTGTCGCCGCCCAACATCCATTGGATCCCGAATTCCGCCCCATCTGTGGCGTTAACTTCGACGATGAGGCTTTCCACCAGCACTTGGGCGCGGCGCTGATCCAGTTGGTCTATGATCTCGCGCAAGCTGCGGTACAGCGGCGGTGGTGCGGAAATGATGAGCGTGTTGGTGGAAGGGTCGGCCTGGACGGTGGCACCGCCGGCTGTGAACGCGACGCTGCGCTGCGGCATATTCCTGCCGTTGCCGCCGCCAGCGCCGCCTAAGGGATGGATGAACCCGCTCGGCATGCCGGCGCCTGTGGCGGCCGACATTCCCGGGCCCGACCCCGACATAGTGTTCAAGCCGGGCACGTTGAAGCCCGCATTATCGTTTTGCAGCCCCCCGGACAGGCCGCCGCCAAAGTCGTCTGCCATGCCGCCTTGGCTGCCCTGCGCCCCGGCGAGCGCACCGCGCAATACCTCGGCCAGACGAGTCGCCTGGGCATTGCGCAAATACACCACATGCAGATTGCCAGTGCCTGTTTCGGGGCGGTCGATGCGTTCGATCAGGTCACGGGCCAGATCGAGTTTGTCGGGGCTGCCGGCGCGTAGCAAGACGGAATTGCTGCGCGGGTCGGCCACTACGACAACCTGCCCCGCCGGATCCCCTGCGCCTCGGGTATCGAGCAATTGGGCGGCCAGCGCTGCGACGTCCAGCGCGACGCCGTAGCGGATCGGCACGACATCTGTGCTGAAGGAATCCGGCGTGTCAATATCGGCGATTACCCTGGCTATACGCTCAAGATTGTCCGCATAATCCGTGATGACGATGGTGTTGTTGCCGGCGTAGGCATTGATGGGGTTATTGGGCGCAATCATGGGCCGCAGAATGGGTACCAGATTGCTGGCATTCTCGTAGCGTAGCGGGAAGACCCGTGTGACGAGTTCGCCACTTTGGCCTGCCACCTGAGTCCCGGTACCCACAGCCGTCCCGTGCAGCTTGGCATCGGCTTCAGGTACGACGCGGCTGACGCCGTCGACGTCGACGACGGCAAAACCCTGCATGCGCAGCGCAGCCAGCAGCATGGCATAGGCCGTGTCGGCGTCTACCGGTACCTCAGACACCAGCGTAAGCGGCCCCCTGACGCGCGGGTCAACCACAAAATTGCGCTGAGTGAATTTGGCCAGCGCCCGTACCACACCTTGCAGGTCAGTCTCGACAAAGTTAAGCATAGTGGTGGGCCCTTCAGGGTCGCGAGACGCGGGCTGTGCAGCCGAGGGGGCGCCGACATCACGACCGGGTCGGCTGGACAGCGTTCGTGGCCGTGGCGTTGTCGTTGTCACCGGTGAGCTTGTGCTGGGGGGGCCTTCGAGCCGCCAGCCCTGACCGGTGGACGTATGCACCACCAATTGCGAGGGTTCCCCGCTGCGGTTTGGCCCCGGCGGCGTGGTGCATGCGACCAATGTCACGGACAAGGCCAATACCGATAGGGCCGGGCGGAGTTCCTTGCTTGCTGCTTGGCGGAATTTCTTCATGCATATACCGGTAAGTCTGGGTTTCATTGAAATGCAGTGTGCGGTGTAGCCAAACGGCATACTAACGATAATGAAGCAGTGTGACCTTGTTTTTCCGTGGGCCCAATGCCGTAAGTACATCTTGCAGTGCTGCTTCCATGTCTGCGCTTGCAGCCGGGTCGGCCTGCGCCGTTCCCTTGAACTGCAGCCCGGTGCCATCCAGCAAGCCGCTGCCTTCCAGCACCAGAGCGCCTTGCCGCGTCGCCAGAGCGATGTCGGCGCCGCCGCCAGCGCTCTGTCTCACGGACAGTGCGTAATTCCCCAGGGGGCGCACCGGGCTCAAGGCCGAGACGGCCTCGCGCCATTCGGCATCCAGCAGCCGTGTGCCTGCAGGCCGTGAATGGCGGCCAATATGGGTGGCGGGCCAGCTGAGCGATAACCGCCCTCCAGGGTTGATCGAGGCGATACGGGCGTCCAGCGTCATGAGTGCCTGCGCCGGTAATTGCAATGTTTGCGCTGAAATGCCGACACCCGTCCATGTGGGCACCAGTGTTAACGTGCCCCCTAGCCAGGGGTGGGACACTTCCATCCGGGGGCCATAGGTGAAGGACCAGTCCCATTGCAGGGGGTCGGGCAGGGTCCGCCGGTGCCGTTCCGGGCCAAGGGCAAGGGTCGCGCTGCCATTCCAGACGGTACCGTGGGCATCGACAATGGCTACTGGCCAATGCCCAGGCAGCGCAAGCATCAGCCAACGCGCCGGGAGCACCGCCAGCGCCGCGGCGACGGCAAGCAGCAATAGCCCAATTGATACAAGGACGGCACGACGGATCATGGCGTAGCCCCCTTTGCCATCTGGACTTGTACGCTGCCCGATACCTGGCCTGGACGGTCGCGACCATCGATGCGGCTGCGAGTAAGTTCCACTGTGATGATCCGCAGGTGCAGGAGTTGCGGCACGCCGGCCAGCCATTCCATGACCCGGCTGGCGCTTGCGTCGTGTAGAGATACTTCCCAAGCGGCTGCGGGGCTGGTTGTGTCGGCTACATCATGCACTTCGGCAGTTTCCAGACCTGCCCGTTGCAGGCTGGCACGCAGTGCCTGTGGCAGCTCCGTGGCGTCGATGTGGCCCGACTGCCTGCGCTGCAGGGCCTGCGTCTCCAGAATGAGGGCGTCCACCCTGGCGGCGTCTGCACGCAGGCGCGGCAGGCGTTCATTAGAGTGTGCGATGGAATCCAGAGCCGGTTTCAGCACGATGGACCACAATAGCGTCACGGCAATGACGATAGCGACTATCCCCAGAAGCCGCCGTTCGCGTGGCGTATGTTTGACCCACCAGCTGTTTGCCTGGTGACGCAGGGTGCTGACCTGATGTTTCCAGGCGCTGTCGGAAGGCCGCAGAAGATGAGATTCGTGGCGATTCATGGGCGCGGCTCCCCGGAGCCCTGTGTGCTGTCGCGGCTGACATGCCAAGTGTGCGCGGCTTCTTCGTCCTTGCGCAGTGTCAGGGATCTTGCCATGGCGGCCCGCTGCAAGGTGGTTTCGTCCGCCGGGGGGGTGTAGCCCTCGGCAAGAACCAAAGTGAGCGTCCCGTCGTGATAATGCAGCGAGGCAACACGCCCTTGCGCAAAGTCCAGCACCTGGGCTGCGCCCAGTGCCAGTGGCATGAAGTCATCCTGGCCGCTGATGCCATGGCTCAGACGCAGCATATCGTGCTGGCTGCGCACTTGTCGAAGCGGGTCGAGCACGACAGAAATAGCAGGGAAAGCGTCGCGTACGGCCTGTTCGGTGGATGCCTGCAAGGCTTGCGTCTCATGGCGCAGTTGCGCGGCATACAGGTGCAAACCCACTATCCACAGCAGGAGAGCGGCGCCCGCCCAGCGCCACGCTGTGCCCCAGCGCCGACCCGGCTGCGCCGGCTGCCACGCCGGCTTTGCCAGCGACCATCGCGGCAGGGGTGCCTGCCAACGAGCGTCTGCAGGCAAACTCAAGGGGCGGTCGGTATGCGGGTCGGCTGCTGGCAGGGCAAGTTCAAAGGGAACGATGGCATCCAGTCGCAGGCCTGCATCGTTGAGCCGTTGCCAGGCAGCCACCAATGGGCCACGGCCTGCCCAGGCGACACAGACTTTGCCGTCGTCGGAGCGCGGGCCATGGGCAATGCACAGATCAGCCAGCTCGCTCAAGGCCATGGGTTCAACGCTGGCCTGCACGGCCGCTTCAAGCCGCCTGGCGGGCAGCGGCGGGAGGTCGATCACGACGACGATGGCATCACCAGGGTGCAGTATCGCCTGTACGTGGTCCACCGGTACCGTTGCTGCCAGCCGCTCCAGCGACTGTTCGCCGCTGCGCAACAACCGGCCACCGCGATCAAACAAGGCATAAGCCATCCGCGATTGCGGTGTGATGTCGGCAAGGGGCGGCAGGGCAAGGCGCAAATGATGCTTCATATCAGCCTTCTATCCACTGTACGGCGGGCAGGGTGCTGCCCTGGCGTTGTAGCAATGCCTGCATGCTGGCGGTGGCATGGTCCAGCATGACTTCGCCGGTGACCTTGAACCATTCGCTACGTACATCGACCTGAATATCGACAGCAACCTTGGGGTCGCTCAATCGATTGAGAAAATCCCCCCGGCTATTGAACCATTGGCCACGATTGCGTTGTTCGACCAGGCTGCGGGCTTGGGCCAGATCCAGCTGGGGGATGCTTGCGCTCAGCACTTCAGCGCTTGCGGTGTTGATATTGAGCGGTGATTTATATGGCAGCACAGTCAGATATTCGGAGACCACGGTCACAGTTTCCAGAGTCATGCCTTCAATACTGAGCAGGTCGCGCACGGTACGCAGGCCAGGCGCGGTGGCTTCGGACTGCGGGCCGGTTTGAGCACTGGCCACGCGTGCAGCGATGGCGGGCGCCAGCCAGTCGGGCAGGCCTAGGCTGGCCAGCAGCTGCCGGAGTGAAGCCAGTTCACTGGCCGTCACGGTGCCGTTCACTGCCAATCGACCAATATCATATTTACCCTGTTCATCTTCGATCAGTCCCGAAAAATAGGCCTGGCGCGTGCTGCCGGGGGCACGGATTTCCAGCCCTTCGATAGGCTGTGCCCAGATGGCATCCTTCAGGGTCACGGCATTGCTGCGCGCATCGTTCCACAGAATGATGCGCGACCAGTCCAGGCCACTGCGCAATAGCCATTTGGCCTGGACCCGGTCGCGTTCGCCGGCCAGCGTATCAGCCAGCAGCGTCTGGCGTTCCATGATGTTGGCTGTGGCCACCGAAGCCGCTGCGACCACCACCAGCGCGCCTATGATTGCCATGCCTTTCTGTCGTGCCCCCGTCATGGCAGCAGCACCACTTTGCGATAGATTTCGTCTACGCCGTTATGGCGGCGTTCGATAGCGATTTCCAGGCCTGTCGCGGCTAACTGTGCGCCAGGCTGGGTGGTATCGGCCCAGCCCAGGTCGGGCAGCCATGCCCGGACCGTGAATGTCTGTATATCGCTCAACATGATTTCGCTTGCCTGTGCAGCAGGCAGGGGCAGCACATGGGAAGCGGGCCCTGCGGCGCGGCGCAGGGTGCCGCCTTCGTGGCTCCAGATAACCTCTTGCCATGCGCCATTGTGCGCTGAACGTAATACAGTGAGCCGTGGGGCGACCCAGCGAATGCCGGGGGGAAGAACGGGACCGACCGCCGCTGCGGGTGCCTTGTCGGACACGGCGGGGGAGGGGGCCGAGAGCGCCAGGACGCCACTATCGGCGTGCCGGCTGAGATCGCTTTCGATCTGCCCCAATACGCGCATAAGGGCCAGGGTGTCGTCTGTGTACGCATTCAGATGATCCTGGGACCTTGCGGTGATATCGAGCGCCCGCCACGACAGCAGGCTGAGCAAGGCCATCAGGGCCAGTGCAATCAGCACTTCCAGAAGCGTGAAGCCTTGCTGGCTGGGGTGAAAATGATTCATGGCAAGGGCGACAGCAAGCCGTCGAGCTGAGCCAGCACTGGGCCGTCTGGCAGGCGCACCCGGATAGTGACCTGGCGGAAATTGCCATTGACGGTATTCTGGAATACCTGTTCGCAGGACAAGGCCAGTGCGCCTTGCTGGCAACGGTCGATGCGGCGCCCCGCAGGGGGGAAGGCCCGCTGCAGACGGAGTTCCGCCAGCCGATTCTCAGCAGCAAGCAGGGCCAGGCTGCGTTGCTGCATGGCCTGAGCGCCATTGGTGCTGACCGCCAGGGCTCGCAGGCAGGCCACCAAGGCAATGCTGGCAATGGCCAGGGCGACCAGGACTTCCAGCAGGGTAAAGCCGGTTTGTGGCGGGGCCGGGCTCATGGCTGCACCCAGTACTGGCCGGTGCCCGAGCGTAACAGCCTTACTACGTTCAGGCCGTCGTTCAGTTCGACGGCGTGTGGCCCTGAGACCCATTCGTTATGAAAAACGTTCGATGCGGCCGGATGGACACGTACTTGTACGGGCCGTTCAGATACCCAGTCACGCGTTCTCAATGGAGTGGTGCGATCGAATTTGCGGGCTGCCGTGGCACCCGCGTGCCGTGCCAGGGCCGCAGGAAGCCGCAGGGCGCGGGGCGCCTGCCTGAAACCATAACCCGTATCGTTGTATTCCCAAATTACAGGCCGGCCCGCATTGCGCGCTTCGGCCTGGGCTACCCCAAACAGTTGAGCCAGGCGCCGGGCATCATCACGCAGGGCACTGGCGTCGCCCGTTGACCGTAGGCCAAGACTGACGGTGCCCGTGATGATGCCGATGATGGCCAGCACAATGAGTACTTCCAATAGAGAGAAGCCGTGCTGTCGGGTGCTGCCGCTATTGTGCCCAGGAACCGATATCGGCATCGTTGCCATCGCCTCCGGCCCGCCCGTCGGCGCCAAATGAAAACACATCAATCTGCCCGTGTACGCCTGGATTCAAGTATTGATACGGCGTACCCCAGGGGTCGTTCGGAAGATGATCCAGATAGGCCTGCCCGGTTCCACCCGCCTGTTGCCCGCCCAACAGCGCTTCCAGGCCTTGTTCGGAAGTGGGGTAGCGGCCATTGTCCAGCCGGTACAACTTCAGGGCCTGCATCAGGGCGCCGATATCCTGCCGTGCAGCCACAGCTCGCGCCTGATCGGGCCTTTCCATCAGATTGGGAACGATCAGGGCGGCCATGATGCCAACGATGACGACCACCACCATGATCTCGATCAGGGAAAAGCCGCGTTGGCGATGACGGACGTTACGGAAAGGGCGGATTGAGGTCGGTTTCATATGAGGGAATGGGTTACGCAATTTGCATCATGACACTGTAGGCGCTGCGATCAATACACATTTATACTGATTTTCACGCTACTTGAAGTATCGAGGATACTCTGAAGATGCCCCCGCGCTGCTGGACGAATTCAGAGTATTCTCGGGTGGTTTCATTGCGGGATCTCTTTCATGTCAGCTTCTATCCGCCTCGCCCGTCTGGATGCGCCCACCCTCGTGAAAGGGGTGTCTGTGGTGGCGCTCGCCATCGGGGCTGGTGTTTGGGGGGCGGTACTGCTGGCACCGGCTGCACGCGAAGTGCCTCCTGTGCTCGATGTTTCTCAGGTCGTGCTGGATAATACAGCGCCCGTAGCGCAATGGTTTGGCGGCGCCGCACTGCGGGTGCGGGTCGCGGCTGCTGGCGTCATTGCGTCCGGCGATGGTGGTGGCGCTGCCCTGTTGTCCGTCGATGGCGGGCCGTTACGCGCCTACCGCGCGGGGCAAGCGCTGGCGCCGGGTGTCGTGCTCGAATCCGTCTCGGCGGCCTCGGTGTTTATTGATCAGGATGGCGTAGTCGAAGAAGTGGCCCTGCCGGTCAATCAGCTTGGCGCCACGCAAGGTTTTGTTCCCGTGTCTACGGCGCCCACCGCCGGGCAGCACTGAAGCGGTCCATGCTGACCCCTTGGGACATCGGTACGCTCGAATCCATGCTGGCAGCTATGGTGTTCGCCATGGCGCTGGCTTTTCTTTTGGCGCAAGCCGCTCGCAAGTTGCCGGCTACGCTGGATGATCGCCATGCGGGTGAGCCATCTATTGCTCATCGCCGCCGTCGTGTGGGGTATTGCCTGGCTGCGCCATTGTTGGCCATGGCTTGTGTCCATCTGCTGGGTGCGACCCCGCTGGCCGTCGCGGTTATCGTCTATGTGCTGATGCTGCTGGCGCTGGCGTGGATTGACGCCGAAACAGGCCTGCTGCCCGATATGCTCAGCCTGCCGCTGCTGTGGCTGGGCCTGTTGGTGAATATCGGCGGCGCCCTTACCAGTCTGCAGGATGCTGTGCTGGGCGCTGTGGCAGGCTACCTGGTGCTGTGGTGCGTTTACTGGGTTTTTCTGATTTTCACTGGCCGGGAAGGCATGGGGTACGGCGACTTCAAGCTGCTGGCCGCCCTGGGTGCCTGGCTGGGTTGGGCGGCTCTGCCATGGGTATTGCTGGTTTCTTCGTTGTCGGCACTGGCTGTGGCCTTGGTCTTGCGGCTGGCAGGCCGCCGCTCTGATGGCGACACCATCAGCTTTGGCCCTTATCTGGCGCTTGCCGGCGTATTGATGTTGTTCAGACTGGCTTTGGCGACTTGAATCGAGATCCCCGGGTGCGGGTGGGGTCGGGCGCTGGCGCTCCTGCGCACAGGCGCTACACTCATGCCATTGTTTTTCAGTCGCTCACACGCAAGAAACGAAAGGAAACATCATGCTCAAAGGCAAAAAAGCGGTTGTCACCGGCTCCACCAGCGGCATCGGCCTGGCTATTGCTCGCCAGCTTGCAGCAAGCGGTGCCGACGTCGTCATCAATGGCTTTGGGGATGCCGACCAGATTGAACGCACGCGCAGCGGCATCGAGGCTGAGTTCGGGGTGCGTGCCCACTACTTCGGTGCTGACCTGTCCGACGGGGACGCCACCCGGCAGTTCATCGACGCAGCCGCCAAGGCCATGGGGGGCATCGATATTCTGGTGAACAATGCCGGCATTCAACATACGGCTCTGATCGAAGACTTTCCTGCCGAGCGTTGGGATGCCATTATCGCGCTCAATCTGTCGGCCGTTTTTCACGGATCAGCGGCTGCGCTTCCTCATATGAAGAAGCAAGGCTGGGGGCGTATCGTGAATATTGCCTCCGCCCATGGTCAGGTCGCATCTCCGCAGAAATCCGCCTATGTGGCCGCCAAGCATGGCGTGATGGGCTTGACCAAGGTCACCGCGCTCGAAACCGCGGGGCAGGGCATCACCTGCAACGCCATTTGCCCGGGCTGGGTACGCACGGCCCTGGTTGAACGCCAGATCGAAGCCCTGGCCGAGAAAAACGGCACCGATATCGAAGCCGCTGCGCGCGAACTGCTTTTCGAAAAGCAGCCGTCGCTTGAGTTCGTCACGCCTGATCAGCTGGGTCAGGCTGCGGTGTTTCTGTGTTCCGATGCAGCGTCGCAAATGACTGGCGCTCACTTGACCATGGACGGTGGCTGGACGGCCCGCTGATCCTCTCCTGAGCGTATGTCTTTGCGCGCAATGCGCCATTCTGGCGCATTGCGCCCTTCCTATTCTACGGAGTCCGCATGTTGTTGCTTCTTTCGCCAGCCAAAAAGCTGGATTACGACACCCCTGTACGCAGCACGCTACATACTCAGCCGCTTTTTGTGCAAGAGGCGGCCGAACTCATCAAGGTGCTGCGAGGGAAATCTGCCGACGAAATTGCATCACTCATGAAGCTGAGTACAGCGCTTGCGGAGCTCAACGTCGGGCGCTACGCCGAATGGGCTCCCTCCTTTGACACGCAAAACGCACGTCAGGCCATCTTGGCCTTCAATGGTGATGTCTATGAAGGCCTGCGTGCTGCTGAGTTGTCCGACAAC
>JBAYOJ010000010.1:0-22712 GCA_041678385.1 Burkholderiaceae bacterium
TTGCGCCAACCATCAGTCAGCCATCCTACCGCCATGGGCGCGAGGCACCAGAGCCCTGCACATGACGATTGGGCGCCAATACTGGCGTGACCGGGCTTGGTACCATGTTCCGCCGATATGCCGGTGCCGTTGGCCCCCGATGACTGACCTGAAGCAGCCGGGCCATGGGGCGTTTTGGTGGGCGGCGCGGTGGGGGGCGTATTTTCGTCTGGATGACCCGTTATATCAGAGGATGGCGGGATGGTGCCGTTTGGAGGCGGGGCTGTGCCATGCGCGCTGAACTGATCGCCAACAGTATCAACGTTGGTGTGCCGGACGATGCGCCCGTGCCCGGGCATGGCCCATTGAACGGGGTGGGATTGCATGACCAGCGCCACTTCGCGATGAATGGGCAGATAGCCGCCGCGGGCCATTGCCAGGGAACCATAGCGTTCGTCGGCGGGCGCCAGTTGCCTGAGCAGGTTTTTGACGCCTGGCAACAAAGGCTCGTGTAGCCAGGTCAGGTGCAAGGCCAGTGTGTTTGCCTGAAGGGTAGTCTGGCCTGAAAGAGGCCCCCGGCCCTCGGGCCAGCCTTGCGCCAGCCGGGCCTGGTGCTGTTCGTGAAGATAGTCGTTGTCGATAGTGGGCTGCGCGCTGACGCGCGTGAGCTCAGGGTTGCTGGACGCGAAGTCTGCAAAGCTGGCCTGCGTGGGTGAAATAATACGGATGCGCCATGCTGGCAAGCCTGTCGCCGACGTACGGCGTGCAATATTGCGTTGCAGCCGGGCATGGCTTTCGGCCAATGAGGGTGCAGCATGCAGCGGCAGCAAGGCTAGTGCGAAAGCGGCATCCAGTACGGCCGGATCTGCATTCTGAGTGATAGCTGAGCGGGCCGCCTGCACCAGTGCATGGCTGACGGCCTGCCGGGCAAAATACCAGTGCACGGCTTCTATGCTGGTCAAGCCCAAGAGCAGCACAGGAACAGCTGCAAGCAGGAACTCTATAGTGCCCTGACCACGCTGACGCTTTATTTTCATGGGCAGTGCCAGCAGCGCCGATGGATGTACCGGCCCTAGATGCGTGACACGGCCGATGGCTGGCAGTAAACGAGCCGGGGAAGCTTCAGCAGCGGTCGGAGGGGCTAGGGTAGGGCGGTCCATGCGCTGCAGTGTGGGCCGTCATGGATGCACTGTCGATTGTGGAGAATGCGTACCCGCGTGGATCCCGATGTCTGCTTTGGGCGGAAGTGGCCTACGGTGATACAGGCACCGACCGTTCAGTGCAGGGTCTGAGAACCGCTTTTATCGAGGTTTTCCATGAACAGTGCGGCGCAGTCAACGGCATCGAACTCGTAAGGTTTCCCGCAGAAATTGCAGGAAACCGAGACTTTCTCGCGTTCCTGCAACAAGGATTCGATTTCTTCACGCCCCAGCATGCGCAGCATATTGCTGACTCGGGTACGGGTGCAAGGGCAATGCCATTGCACCGGCAGGCTTTCGAGTTCGAGCAGCGATTCCTGCCAATAGAGCCGGCGGATCAGTGTGTCGATGTCGGTGGCCAGCATTTCCTCTGTGCGCAAGGTTGACGCCAGCTGGATGATACGGTTCCAGGATTCGGCGCGGGTTTCCGCATCATTGGCCTGAACCTTGTCGGCCGACTGGCTGCTGTCACCCACGGCCACACCCCCTGTGCCGGGCAGATGCTGCAAAAGAACCCCGGCCACTGTTTGCCCGTCGGCAGCCAGCCACAAGCGGGTGTCGAGCTGTTCGGAATTTCGCATGTAAGCTTCGAGCACTTCGGCTACCGTATCGCCTTCCAGGGGAACTATCCCCTGGTAAGGCGCCATCTGCGTGTCCTTGCCGGGGTCGAGCAATACGGTGAACCGCCCGCTGCCGTTGGCATTGAGCAGGGCTTGCAGAGTGCCATTGGCGGGAACCAGCTCGGGGTCGCGCAGATTCACGGTAGCGCGGAAGGAAAGATCAGACGTACATTCCACGACAATAAGTGACACGGGGCCATCACCCTGAAGCTGAAGAACCAGCGAGCCCTGAAACTTGATGTTGGTTGTGAGCAGGATGGCGGCCGCAGCAAGCTCACCGAGCAGGTTGCGGATGCATTCAGGATAGGGTTGATGGGCCAGGCCCGTCTGCCAGGCCGACTCAAGGCGCACGGCTTGGATGCGCGCACTGCTGTCGGTCATGAGGTATTTTTTGAAGATGTCCGTCATCGGGACATTTTACCTGATCAGCCGGGGCCCGGTCCGGCCTGTGCAGCGGCCAGCATGCTGCGCTGCTGTTCGCGGGCACGCAGCACGTGGCGCCGGATCTGACCATCGGGGGTGAGGGGCAGCCGATCGACGAACTCGATTTCGTGAGGCGCCTGCCATGACGCCAGCCGAGCCCGGACGTGGGTCTGCAACGCCTGGCTGAGGCTGCCTGAAGGCTGCATATCGAGATCGCCGGTGCCTGGCTTGAGCACCACGAATGCTTTGATGGAATTGCCGCGAGCCCCTTCGGGTTTGGGCACCACCGCGGCGTTGTGCACTGCGGGATGCTGCTTGAGACTGTCTTCGATCTCGATGGGGCTGACGCGGTAGCTGCCGACACGGAAGATATCATCGGTACGCCCGACGAACCAGTAGTATCCGTCTTCATCCAACGACGCCATGTCGCCTGTGAGGAACCAGTCGTTCAGGTAACGCGCTTGAGTCAGCGCATCGTTATGCCAGTAGGAAAGGAAAAGGCAGGGGTCGGGGTGGCCGTGAGTATCGAACACACGCAGCGCCAGTTGCCCTGCGGACCCGGCCCGGCATTGACGGCCTTGGGTGTCCAGCAGCGCGATATGGTGCCCAGGTATGGGGCGCCCGATGCTGCCGGGTCGCGCCGGCCATTTTTCATGGCTGTGCCCGACGATGCCGGGTGCTTCGGTCAGGCCATACATTTCGTTGGGAGCGACGCCGAAATGGTTGTTGGCCCAGGTGTATAGCGGTTGCGGCACGCTTTCGCCAACCACTGTGATGGCGCGCAGAGAAAAGTTATCGGGCAGGGTTTCAGAAGGCGCGGCGTTTTGCATCAGACCCAGGTCGTTGGGAAGCAGCAAGGTGTTGGTGATGCGGTAGCGCTGGAGCAATGCAAGTGCGTCCACGCCTTCCGCCAGCCCTGTGGTAACGACCAGAGGGCGGCCAAAATACAGGACAGCAAACAAACCGTGCAACAAGCCTGCGGCTGTGCTCCAGTCGAGCGGGCTCCAGAACAGGTCTTCAGGGCGTGGATACCAGTTCTGGGACGCCACGAAGGCGGGCAGAATCCCGATCAGCACCCTATGGGCGTGCAACACGCCTTTGGGTATGCCGGTGGTGCCGGCGGTATAAAGAAGGATGGCAGGGTCTTCGGCCAAGGTGGGGGCTGGTTGGAAATCAGCGGTCTGCCGTGCCTGCAAGGTACGCCAGGAAAGTGTGTCATCATTTTGGAAGCCCAGGCCGATCAGTTGCTGAACCGATGGGCAATGGGTGGTGATATCGGCCAGTTCGGGTGCGGCGGCGGCGTCAGCAATGATGATGCGTACTTCGGCGTCGCGCAGTCGTAGCGCCAGGCCATCCCGGCCAAGCGTGGGTGGCAAGGGGACGAGCACTGCACCCGTGCCCAGGACAGCCATGCAGGCGGCCACCGCTTCCGGGCGTCGCGACATGACGACGGCGACCCGTTCCCCCTTCTGGATGCCCATTTTTACCAGACCATTTGCGAGTCGATTCGATGTTTCAGCAAGCTGACCATAAGACCAGATAGCCGGCACGCCGGATGCGTCTTCGTGGTGGATGGCGACCCGGCGGCCTTCCATGGGGTTTCCCGACCAGCGCTGCAGGCAGGCCTGTGCAATGTTGAATTGGGTGGGGACCCACCACTGATAAGACGAATGCAGAACCGGATGCTGGTCGTTCATCTAAACGCTTCACTAGAAGGGCGGAACAGGGAAGTGCAAATCATTGGAAGCATCGCCGACTTCAGTGCCCTGTGCAATGCCTGTTTCCTGGAAGACCCTTGGAAATACGGGTTTACCCTTATCAAAAATTGATAATACGCCGGTTCCTGCAGCATTACCCTTGAGCGTTATGCCCGATGGGCAGGAGGCTTGGCGTCAACCAGCCGTGTACCTGAAAGCCGGTCATGAAGGAATTGCCCCTCGGGATCAAACCAGCTCCAGATGAAAATGCTGAAGGGGGCAAAAACAATCAGCAGATCGGTGGAAGCGTAGCCTGTCAGCCTGGAAGCCCACTGAACGATAAAGGCGGCAAGCAGCGGTAGCGGCCAAAGCAATAAATAGCGCAGCAGCAGACGCCCCACAGGGGGGCGGCGCAGCCCGTCACGGTCAACCAGGCGGATGTTCCAGGTTTTCATGGGCAAGGTCTGGCCGCCACGCCAGCACAACAGAAAATAGACGCCGATCGCCAGAAACAGGAATACCTGGCGGGCATGGCGGAACATCAGGGCATTGCGGCTTTGCGTAAGGGTGTCGAAAAGATAGCCGGCCAGGAATACGATGCCGAACAGCAGTACACCGTCGTACATCATGCTGGCAAAGCGGCGCAGGCGGGTGGGGGTGGCGATATGGGCAGAGGGATGAGACATGAGAATATGACGGCCATTCAAAAGTCCGTCATTATCGCTCCTAGTCAGGTAAGCGTTGTTTGAGGTTCAGTGCTGAACCTGATTCCTGTACTGCTTTTCTACCATGTCAAAGACAAACAGGCGGCAGTCCAGCGCCCCGTTGTAGACGGGATGTCGCCGCTTGGCTTTCAAACGCAGATGTGAAGGCAGATCAAGATTGCTGCTGATGATATTGACCTTCCAGCCGGCATAATTGCGTTTGAGGTTCTCGGCCCATTGTGGCCAGAACGCGGTGTCTTCCTGCATTCGCTCGCCATAGGGCGGGTTGGTGACAACCCAGCCCGGTTCGCAGTCCGGAATCTGCTTGCGTGCGTCACCAACAGCAAAACGAATGGTATCCGGTGCCAGCTTGGCACGGTCCCGGTTGGCTTCTGCGGCGGCTATGACGCGCGGGTCGATGTCGTAACCGATCAGAGGGTTATCCAGGCGCGTGGCAATACGGCTGCGTGCTTCGTCCTTAATGTCGCGCCAGTGACGGTTGTCATGGCCCCTGAGCCGTTCAAAGCCAAACGGCCGCCAGATGCCCGAAGGGACCCCCAGCGCAATCCATGCGGCTTCGATGAGTATGGTACCGCTGCCGCAGAAAGGGTCCAGCAGGGGCCGGGCAGGATCCCAATCGGCCAGCGCCAGCAGGCCGGCCGCAAGATTCTCGCGCAGGGGGGCTTCGCCTTTTTCAAACCGCCAGCCGCGCTTGAAAAGCGACTCACCGGAGGTATCCAGGTAAAGAGTAGCGGTGTGCTCATCAAGGAACAGATGGACGCGGGCATCGGGCCTGACAGTGTCGATATCGGGCCGTGCGCCTTCAAGATCACGCAGACGATCGCAGATGCCATCCTTGGCGCGCAGATTACAATACTGCAGGCTCTGCATGGGGCTTCGTATCGCCGAAGTATCTACTCTGAGAGTTTGTTCCGACCCAAACCAACGTTCCCACGGTGTGGCCCGTGCCAGGGCGAGAATGTCATCTTCGTGCTGGACTGGCGCATGTGCCACTTGCACCAGGATCCGTGTGGCCAGTCGAGAATACAGGTTGGCTTTCAGCACCCCCGTCCAGTCGGCCTGGAAATGACAGCCGGCCCTGCCTTTAAGCAGGCCCTGATAACCGAGAGCCTGTAGCTCCGCATGCAGGGCTGCTTCCAGACCTTGCGGGCAAGAAGCGAAAACCTTGAAGGTTTCGCCCGGCCTTTTACCCGCTCGGGGCTGTGGTGTTGCCCTCGGGCGTCGTGTTGACCGTGCTTGCGGCGGGGCCGGCAGGGGCTGAGCCGGCGGAGACGGAATAACGGTTTCTTTCTCGTGCTCGCGCTGTACCTGGGCAACCCGGCGTGCACGCGCGCCGCTGCGTGACCGGCGCGTTTCCTCACCCTGGCTGCTGGCGACGGCGGCGGTTTTCTTTGATAGGCTGAGTGTCTTGCGGGGCTTGGAGTCGGTCATGGTGCCGTTCAGAAGGGTTTTACGACCACCAGCACGAGCACGATCAGCAACAGGATGACCGGGACTTCGTTGAACCAGCGGTAATAGCGGTGTCCGCGTTTGTTGGCGTGGCGCTCGAAGGATACGAGCATGCGCCTGCAGATCAGGTGGTAGGCTGCCAACGCGATCACCAGCAGCAATTTGGCGTGCATCCAGCCTGAACCCAGGCCGATGCCGTAGCCCAAGTAGAGCCAGAGCCCGAAAACTACCGCCAGTATGCCCAGCGGTGTCATGAAGCGATAGAGCCGGCGTGCCATGCCGGCCAGGCAGTCGTACGCGCCCGCATCATTGGTCTGGGCAAGATTGACGTAGATGCGGGGCAGATAGAACAGCCCTGCAAACCAGGCGATCACGAACAGCAGATGCAAGGTTTTTACCCACAGCATGGGTTCAGCCCTGGCCGCGCAATTGGCCTTCGCCCGTCAGCACCCACTTCATGGTGGTCAGCCCTTCGAGCCCAACAGGGCCGCGAGCGTGCAGGCGGTTCGTCGAAATGCCAATCTCGGCACCCAGGCCGTATTCAAAACCGTCGGCAAAACAGGTGGGCAGATTGATATACACGGAACTGGAGTCGACTTCACGCTGGAAACGGGTGGCGGCGCCCAGGTCTTCAGTGACGATGGATTCGGTGTGCTGGGAACTATAACGCTCGATATGTTCCATGGCCTGGTCGATGTCGTCGACTATGCGGATCGCCAATATCGGTTCAAGATATTCGGTGCGCCAGTCTTCTTCTGTTGCCGGCAAGGCATTGGGCAACAGGGCGCGTGTGCGCTCGCATCCCCGCAATTCCACCCCCTTTTCGGTCAGCGTGGCGGCGATGCCGGGCAGGAAGGCAGCAGCAATGTCCTGGTGGACCAGCAGAGTTTCCATGGTGCCGCAGATGCCATAGCGGTAAGTCTTGGCGTTGACGACGATGTCGTGTCCCCGGTTGATATCGGCCGCCCTGTCGATATAGACATGGCAGTTGCCGTCGAGGTGCTTGATGAGCGGTACGCGGGCTTCGCGCGACAGGCGTTCGATCAGCCCCTTGCCGCCACGCGGAACGATGACATCAATGAATTCCGTCATCGTGACCATTTCGCCTACCGCGGCCCTATCGGTGGTGTCGACCACCTGCACGGCATGGCTGGGCAGCCCGGCTTCGGCCAGGCCCTGCTGGATGATGGTGCCCAGTGCCTGATTGGAATGAAAGGCTTCGCTGCCGCCGCGAAGTATCGTGGCATTGCCCGATTTCAGGCACAGGGCGGCAGCGTCAATCGTGACGTTGGGCCGTGATTCGTAAATGATGCCGATCACGCCCAGCGGCACCCGCATTTGGGCCACCCGCATACCGTTGGGCCGCGTGGTGGTCGGGCCCAGACTGCCCACAGGGTCGGGCATGGCGGCGACCTGGTGCAGCCCGGCCGTCATGCCGGCCAGGGCTTTGTCGTTCAGTGCGAGCCTGTCCAGCATGGCATCGGCCAGGCCGTTACGGCGTGCGGCTTCCAGATCGATGGCATTGTCGCGTTTGAGCGATTCACTGCGCTCTTCTATCAGGCGAGCCATCGCCAGCAATGCTTTTGCCTTTGCAGCACCGCTAGCGTTGCGCATCTGCCGGGCCGCGTCGCGGGCACGTTGCCCGAATGCCTGCATGGCAGCATGCGTATCGGATTGTTTGTCGAGTTGTGTCATGTCTTTCTTTCCACAGTAATGCGTAGCAGCAGCCTGGCCAGTTCTTCCCAGGGGTCGTCGAGCAGGCCGTTTACCTTCAAGCCTTTGACGATGCGATCAATGTCGTGGGCGTGCTGCACGGCCGCCCGCCAGGCACCGGGCGGGACTCGCGCCAGGGTGCGCCGCAGGCCTTGCTCGCGCGGGCCGAACACCCGATTACGGCGCATTTCACCCGCCATGTCGCCACCCGCCGCCTGCAAGGCGGCCAGCCGGGCAAGCAGGCGGATTTCGTCACCGATGGCCCAGAGTATCAGGGGCAGGGCTTCGCCTTCGCCGCGCAAACCATGCAAGATCGCAAGTGCCCGGGAGGCCTGACCTGCCAGCATGGCATCGCGCAGATCGAATACATCATAGCGTGCCACATCCAGAACCGCGCGCCGCACGTCATCGCTTGTGATGCGCCCTGGTGGGTAGAGCAGGCCCAGTTTCTGGATTTCCTGGAAAGCGGCAAGCAGATTCCCTTCGACCTTGTCGCTCATCCATGCCAGGGTTTCGGCGTCGAGTTCCTGGCCCTGCCTGGCCAGCCGTTGACCTATCCATTGGGGCAGGGCGTTGCGATTGATGTCGGGGACTTCTACCAGCGTGCCCGCGTCGAAAAGGGCGGTGGCCCATTTACTTGAACGGGTCGCACGATCGAGCCGGGGGAGGCTGAGGGTCACGACGGTATCAGGAAGGTTGCCTTGACGCAGCATGTCCGCCAGGGCCTGCAAGGTGTCGCCGCCGGCCCTGCCGGGCTTTCCGGAAGGTAATGCCAGATCGAGCAATTTGCGGTCGCCGAACAGCGAGACATTCTGTGTGGCGCCCAGGACGGCGGACCAGTCGCTGCGTGCGTCGAGAATGAGGCGGGTACGTTCTGTGTATCCTTGCGCTGCGCAGGCTTGACGCAGAGCATCCAGAACTTCGATCACCAGCAAAGCCTCGTCGCCCATCACGATATACAACGGTGCCAGTGGCGCGGAAGCTTTACTCAGTTGGTGCAGCAGGCCGTCATGGTCGAGGCGGCGTCCCATAGTGCTTGCCTACCGTATGCCGCTGTCGGGGTTCAGGCTGGGCACCCCCCACATGGGCGAGCGAGTCGGCGCCGGGTCGTTTGAAACCGGCTCGAGATTCGAGGGTGTGGCTTCCTGGGGTTGCTGGTCTGCGTTCTGGAATGCGGCAATGATGTCTGGCGCGGTCAGGTGCCGTACAACCCTGTCAATCATGGATTGCTGCATTTGCTGGAAGACGGCGGTGATTTCACTCTGCTTGGCCTGAACCATGGTGTCATCGTATGGGATTTCACGGGTCGCCCGCAGGAAGGTCGGTGGCAGAATGATATGGCCGTGACTATCCACCAGCTGAAAGCTGAATTCCAGATTGAGTTCGTATTCCTCGACCCTGCCATCGGCATCAATGGATAGCTGGCGCAGGCGTTCATCGTTGGCCAGCTGAATGAGCCGGGCTTCGGCCTGTTTGGCGTCGGTGACAAAGCGCGTGTTGGGTGAGCTAGCCACGATGGCACGGCGAAGTGCGGCCCCGAAGGCGGAGTTCGCTTCGATGTTGGTATAGAGCGTGTCGAAAGGCAGCGGTGTCGCCCCTTTCATACGGAAGCCGCAGGCGACCAGCAATATGCACCCCGCCAGCACGACCAGCAATGCCAGGCGACGCGTCGCACCGTAGCGCCACGCCTGGGAAAGCGGGCGTACGTTATGCGTGGAGCGCTGATCGCCCCGCCGGGCCTCGCCCTGAAGAATGGCAAGGTTTGCGCTTTGGCTTGTGGTCATGGCCATGCCTGTTTATCCAACGACATTCACCAGTTTACCCGGCACGACGATGACACGCTTGGGCGGGCGACCTTCCAGGAAGCGCCCCACGGCTTCATGTGCTGCGGCAGTGGCTTCGATGTCGCTTTTGGTGGCAGCGCTGGGGACAGTGATCGAACCACGCAGCTTGCCGTTCACCTGCAACATGAGTTCGATTTCATCGGCCACCAACGCAGCTTCGTCTACCGTCGGCCATGGAGCATCAAGCAGTTCGCCCTGGGTGCCGGCATAGCCTAGATCGCGCCACAGCTGCCAGGTGATGTGCGGCACCACCGGGTAGAGGACCCGCAGCAATATGGAAGTGACATCGGCCAGCGCCCGGGCGGCGACATCGCTTTCCGGCAACTGCGCGGCTTCCAGCGCATTGAGCATTTTCATGCACGTGGATACCACTGTGTTGTATTGGATACGCTGGTAATCGTAATCGGCCAGCTTGAGCAGGGAATGGATCTCGCGCCGCAGGGTGCGTGAGGCTTCGTCGATGTCCGACCAAGCTTGTTCGCCCTGGGCAATGCCTGACTGGATTGTCTGGGCGTGTGATTGACCGAAAGCCCAGATACGGCGCAGGAAACGATGGGCGCCATCAACACCGGAGTCGGACCATTCCAGAGTCTGTTCGGGCGGGCTGGCAAACATCACGAACAGCCGGGCGGTATCGGCACCCATCGTGTCGATGAGTGACTGCGGATCCACCCCATTGTTCTTGGACTTCGACATGGTGCCAATGCCGCCGTACTGTACGGCCGAGCCGTCGGACTTCAGGCGTGCGCCGACAACGGTACCTTTGCTGTCATGGATATCTTCGACCTGTTCGGGCCAGAAATATTCCACACCCCCCTGGGGGGTCTTGCGGAAATAAATATGGTTGAGCACCATGCCCTGGCACAGCAGGCGGGTGAAAGGTTCGTTGAACTTCACCAGGCCCAGATCGCGCATTACGCGCGTCCAGAAGCGGGCATACAGCAGATGCATGACCGCATGTTCAATGCCGCCGATGTATTGATCCATCGGCATCCAGTAGTCGTTGCGCTCGTCTACCATGGCCTCGTCGTTGCCTGGCGAGGTATAGCGCATGAAATACCAGGACGAATCCACGAAGGTATCCATGGTGTCGGTTTCGCGCCGGGCAGCCTTGCCACACTTGGGGCAGGAGCACGACAGGAAGGCTTCATTCTTGACCAGTGGGTTACCGCTGCCATCAGGGATCAGATCTTCCGGCAGCACGACAGGGAGGTCAGCCTCGGGTACCGGCACCGGCCCACAGTCTGCGCAGTGGATGATGGGAATGGGGGTGCCCCAGTAGCGCTGTCGTGAAATCCCCCAGTCGCGCAGTCGCCAGGTGGTCTGTTTTTCGCCCAGACCCATGTCGACGAGATCGGTTGCTACGGCATCAATGGCTTCAGCCGTGCTCAAGCCATCGTATTTGCCGGAGTTCACAGCCTTGCCGGACTGTTTGTCCGCATACCACTCATGCCAGGCATCAGTGGTGTATTCCTTGCCCGATACGGTGACGACTGGAAGGATGGGAAGCCCGTATTTCTTCGCAAAAGCAAAGTCGCGTTCGTCGTGGCCGGGCACACCCATGACCGCCCCGTCACCGTAGCTCATGAGTACGTAGTTGCCCACCCAGATGTCGACCGGCTTGCCGGTGAGGGGGTGCGTCACGCACAGGCCGGTGCGCATGCCTTCTTTTTCGCGCGTGGCCACTTCCGCTTCGGTCGTACCGCCTAGCTTGCAGGCTTCGATGAATGCAGTCAGTTCAGGATTGCCACGCGCTGCATGGGTGGCCAGGGGATGTTCCGGGGCAACCGCGCAGAACGTGACGCCCATGATGGTGTCGGCCCGGGTGGTAAAGACATACATGCGGCCACCCTGGATGGCTTGGCCGTCTTCACCGCGAATGTCGTGGGTGAAGGCGAAGCGCACCCCTTCGCTCTTGCCTATCCAGTTTTCCTGCATCAGGCGCACGCGTTCGGGCCAGCCTTCAAGCCCGTTCTGCACGTGCTCAAGCAGTTCGTCGGCATAATCGGTGATGCGCAGGTAGTAACCTGGAATCTCGCGCTTTTCAACAGGCGCGCCGGAACGCCAGCCCCGGCCATCAATCACTTGCTCGTTGGCCAGCACTGTCTGGTCGACGGGATCCCAATTGACGGTCTGCGTCTTGCGGTAGGCGATGCCTTTTTCGAGCATCTTCAGGAACAGCCACTGGTTCCATTTGTAGTACTTGGGGTCGCAGGCGCACATTTCGCGAGACCAGTCGATCGCCAGCCCCATGGCCAGCATCTGCTGCTTCATGTGGGCAATATTGTCGTACGTCCATTTTGCAGGAGGAACGTTGGACTTGATGGCGGCATTTTCGGCCGGCATGCCGAAAGCGTCCCAGCCCATTGGCATCAGTACGTTGTAGCCCCGCATGCGGAGCTGACGGGTCATCATGTCGTTGATGGTGTAGTTGCGTACGTGCCCCATGTGCAGTTTGCCACTGGGATAGGGCAGCATAGAGCAGGCGTAGAACTTCGGCTTGGGTGTGCCATCGGCCTGGACGGCGTTTTCAGTGACACGATAGACGTCGCGGGCCACCCAGTCTTCCTGGGCATTCCTTTCGACCTCGGTGGGGCGGTATTCCAGCATGTGCGTGCGTTTCAGTAAGGTTGCGCAAACTTTTGATTATAAAGCTTATGCCCAAAAAAAACCGCCCTGGCAGGGGCGGTCGGTAACGCAAGACATCCGAAGGGAGCAGGCCTGGCCGGGGCGTACCGCCGGGCCATGGCCCCAAAGGATGCTCAGCTGATTACTTCAGCTTGGTTTCCTTGTAGTCGACATGCTTGCGAGCGACGGGATCGAATTTCTTGATCAGCATCTTCTCGGGCATGTTGCGCTTGTTCTTGGTCGTCGTGTAGAAGTGACCAGTGCCAGCGGTGGATTCCAGCTTGATCTTTTCGCGGATACCTTTTGCCATGATGTGCTCCTATAGTCGGGTGCGGCTGGCTTAGGCCAGTTCGCCGCGGGCGCGCAGATCGGCCAGGACGACATCAATGCCAACCTTGTCGATGGTGCGCAGCGCCTTGGTGGATACACGCAGACGGATCCAGCGGTTTTCGCTTTCGACCCAGAACCGGCGCGATTGCAGGTTGGGAAGGAAGCGACGCTTGGTCTTGTTGTTGGCGTGGGAGACGTGGTTGCCCACCATCGGGCCCTTGCCGGTAACTTGGCATACGCGTGCCATGGTTCACCCCTTGTTGAAATCTGTGTAAAGACAGCGATTCTACTATGAATACGCGGGCTGGATCAAGAAGGGTGCGGGTGTAGGGCCTGGACCTGTCGGCCAAATAGCCACATCGCCTTGGCGAAACGCCGCGTGCCGCCCTTGCCGATACTTGTTTGAAACATAGTTCAACATATTTTCCCATACCCGCAGGTATCATATATCGCGCCGTTTTCGTCCACCCGCCCGGGGCAGGGTACTGTTCAGCGGGCCAGGTGCTTCCCTATGAAAGCGGCAGACATGCGTGGCCAGGGGGCCTGAATTCTTCACAGATTCTATCGGGAGGTTGTTTTGAGTTCGATCTTGTCTGCAGTGGAAACCAAACTTGCGTCTCTTCCACTTCCGGTGCGGCTTACGTTGCCGGACGGGAACTCCGTGGGGGCCGCCGATACGGCGGTGCACCTCACCATTCGTGAGATGAGTACTCTGGCCAATCTCGCTGCTGGCCAGGTCGGTACGCTGGGTGAAGACTATGTCGAGGGCAAGTTCGAAGTCGAAGGATCCATGCGCGACCTGATGGAAGTCGCTGCATCCATACTGCCGCAGTCCCCGGTGGAGGCAGCCCGCGCGGGCATGTTCACCACCTTGATCCGGCGCTTGATGTCGGTGTGGCGCCACACTGTTGAACGCGATGCCCGGCAGATCCAGTTTCATTATGATTTGTCCGACGAGTTCTATGCGCTTTGGCTGGACCCGCGTCGTGTGTATTCATGCGCCTATTATCGCGAACCGGGCATGACGCTCGCGCAGGCACAGGAAGCCAAGCTCGACCACATCTGCCGCAAACTGCGCCTGCGTCCGGGGGAACGTTTCCTGGATATCGGTGCGGGCTGGGGCGGCCTGTTGCTCTGGGCAGCAGAGAACTACGGGGTGGACGCGACCGGCATTACACTATCCAAAAATCAGCATGCTTATGTGAACCGGCTCATTGAAGAAAAAGGCCTGGGCGGGCGCGTCCGCATGGAATTACTGGATTATCGCAAGCTGGATGACGCCAACCCTTATGACAAGATTGCTTCGGTCGGCATGTTTGAGCATGTGGGCCGTGCACAGCTCGTTGATTATTTTTCCAGGCTGCGTCGGCTCTTGCGCCCCGGTGGTCTCATCATGAATCATGGCATTACTGCTGGTGGCGTGGACAACACGCAGCTGGGAGCCGGCATGGGCGATTTCATCGACAAGTATATTTTTCCCGGCGGTGAACTTACCCATGTCAGCACTGTGCTGCGCAGTTTGGCAGAGGGCGGGCTTGAAGACCTTGATGTTGAAAACCTGCGACCGCACTACGCGCGTACGCTGTGGGCCTGGAGCGATGGTCTGGAATCGCAGCTGGAGGCGGCGCACGCCACCCTCGAAGACGAGCGGGGCAAGCGTTCCATACGGGCTTATCGCATGTATCTGGCTGGCTGTGCCATGGGTTTCGAGCACGGCTGGATAGCCCTGCATCAAGTGCTGGCCCAGCATCGTGGCGCCGGGCCGGGCGACGAACTGGCGGGAGACGACCACCCTGGTTATCCGTGGCGGCGTGACTACATTTACCGGCAGTCCTGATACGGTGATCAGCGTAGTGCACGTTCGTGGCTGCGCACTACATGGCCGTACCAGAAGAAGAGCAGGCTTGCCGAGAGTAACAGCCCCGCAGTGGACATCAGCCACAAAGTGGCGGTGCCCACGGGGGCGCCGGGCATGGTACGCAGGATGGGGCCGGAAAGCGCACCGCTGGCCGGCCCAAAGCCCAGCCACCAGCCACCCAGCAGGCCGACCCCGGTAAGGGCAACGACCTGCATTACCAACGGCACCACGGCAATCTTATAAGCTCGAAGCAGATAGCAGCCTATGCATTGCAGGGCATCGCTAAGATGGAAAAATGGCAGCAAGGTGAGCAATATTGCCGCCACGGCGGCCACCTGTGCATCGTCGGTATAGAGGCGCAAAATGGCACCGCGCCCGGCGATGATCACGAACACCGTCAACAGGGCGGCGCCCACGACCAATAGGATGCCGGCCTGCCCGTTGATCCGGGCCAGCCTGGGTTCGCGTGCCCCAATGGCTTGCGCCGTGAGCGAAGCGGTGGCGATACCCAGGGCCATGGGGACCATGTAACAGAAGGCGGATAGGTTGGCCATGATCTGATGGGCGCCGGTGACGAATACACCATCGCGTGCGGCCAGTAGCGCCATGAAAGTGAAGGCGGCCACCTCGATGAGGTAGGAACCGCCCATGGGAATACCCAGGCGCAGCAGTTCTGCCTGATCACGCCAGCGTGGCCGGTTCAGCCGCGGCCGAAAGCGGCGGTACCAGGGGTTGTTCAGCACCGCCCACAAGCCCGCAGCCAGCATCAGCCACGATACCACTGCGGTAGACAGGCCTGCCCCTGCGGCGCCCATGGCGGGCACCCCCAGATTGCCGAACATGAATAGCCAGTTGAAGAACAGCTTGAAGAAAATGCCCGCGATGTTGATGACCATGACCGTGCGGGGCCGCGAGACAGCGGTAGCCAAGGCGTAGATGCTTCGGAACATCAGGGCCGCCGGCAGCGCCAGGACCAGCGCCTGCAGATAGTGCTTCACACCGGCGCGCACCTGCGGTTCGATATTGCCGGAAATACTGAGCCAGGCATCCGGTATCAGCAGAAAGATTGAACCGACCGCGCACAAGCCTATGGCAAGCCAGACGCCCTGGCCCCACATGCGTCCGACTTCACGGTTGCGCCCGGCCCCGTAATGTTGAGCCAATATGGGAATGAGCGCATGCACAATGCCCATGAGGCCAACAAATACCGTCACATAGATGGAGGTCGCCAAAGCCATGATCTGCAGATCAATGGCGCCGGCATGGCCGCCCATTGTGGTGTCGATGACGCCAAAGGCGACGCCCGCCCAGGAAGCTATCAGGACCGGCCATGCCTGTCTGGCGATTTCCGCCATGCGGGCGCCCAGCTTATGCCCGGCTTTGCCGGCCCCCATTTCAGCGCTCGACTCGCAGCAACCGGAACATTTCATCCCGGTCGGCACCCCGGCGACCCTGCCACAGGACGTTTGTGGAATCAGAGAATGCAGCGGTGCCATCACGGATGGATTGCTGGGAAGTCTGCTGCAGGATCAGCGTGCAATGGGAAGCGTAGCTAAAGTCTATGTGGTTGAAGACCAGGAAGGATGCGCGCTGACCTGTACCGACCCCTTGGGCCCGTACGCATTCGCCGACGCCCTGGTGGCTTTCCAGCGCCAGGGCCAACTGTGCGGAAACATGACGATAGCTTCTGACGTAATCAAGTACGGGCATCCACAAAGTCACCAGCAGCAGCCAGGTGGTGATCAGGCCGCCGGCGGACAAGATCGTGCCTCGCCATAGTGCGGCCGGTTTGTTGTGCAGCCGCCAGCGTACCAGCGCCACCCATGCCAGGGTACCGATGAGCGCGATCATCACGGAAGGCCAGGACACGATGATCTCGTAGCCACGAGTCAGGCGCGTGATGTTGTGGTGGATCTGGGCGGGCCATCCTGTATGCAGGGCAAACCATCCCAGCCAGACTGTTGCCGTTGTCAGTGAAAAGCACATCACGGCAAACCAGTCCAGCGAGTTCACCACGCCGCGGCGCAGTGTGGGCAAGGCGAACGCGGCCAGCACGGCTGCGGGCACCGCCATCAGCGCGTATTCCGGCTCGAAGACATCTGCCAGAAAGCACATTACGATGAGCGGCCACGCCATGAACATGAGCGGCACCCAAATGTGGGGAGACGTCAGCCAGGACCGCCAACGCCATACTGCCAGCAGGGCGAAAGGCCAGGTCGGCCAGAGAAACCAGGGCAGGTCGCGCAGCAGGCTGAGGATTACTTCCCGTTGCGGTAGCGCAAACGATTGGCTGTTCCACAGCCACCAGTTCTGCGCCCAGTAGGGATGCTGCATTTTCAGCGGCAGCCACCAGGCAAGACCGATGGCCAGGGCGATGCCGGCGCTGAGCAATAACCACCCGCGCCGTGACCACAGCGCCCCGCGAGGATGGAAGGCAAAAAGAGCGGCCAGGATGATGGGCAGTGCACCTATCCAGCCTCGGGTCAGGAAGGCAGCCGCCAGGGCCAACCCCAGGGTGATCGAGCCTGACACCGGCCGGTCGATAGTGCGTGCCACGGCATAGAAGGCTAATGCCTGGAAGGCGATAAGCGCGGGCACTTCGGAGGTTTCGTGCATCCGCCACACGATCCCGACGGTAGCCAGGATCAGCAGCAAGGCGGCGTCAGCGATCATGCGGCCGTAGTCGTTGACACCCGGTTCGCCGCCAAATGGTAGTTGCAGCGGCTGTGGCTCAGGCCGCCGGCCCAGCAGATAGCTGCCGTACCACACGGAAGCCGTCAGAATGCCGAACCACAGCAGATTGGGCAGCCGTGAAGCAATGATGGCCCCATCGTGAGCAGGAACGAAAGCCTCGAATAGCGGAGCGAACAGCCAGATGGACAGGGCACCGACCCAGGTGATCAGTGGCCCGTCCTGGCTATGCGCCAGCACCCCGATCTGGGGGGCAAGAAAACCCGTGCCGTCCGGCAGTGACAAGGCCGTCACCATGGTGGCCAGGCCGACGACGTCATCCGTCTTCCATGGGTCGCGGAAGAACAGACCGGCGAGTATGTATATCGCACCGATCAGCAACAGGAAAGGCCTGGAGAGCTTGACGGTCGCCGTTTCGGTCAGGCGGGCTGGGGTGGAACGGGAATCCATCTTCTGTAGGCGATCGGAACACGGGGTTGGCCAGGCCGGCGGCCACTGGCAAAAGGCTGTTCAGTACCGGCTGGTAGGCTGCGGCCACCTATTATAGGCAGACAAAAAAAGCAGCCCGGAGGCTGCCTTGTGCATCCGCCGCGGTACGGCTTACGATGCGCTGCGCGAACCCACTGTGCGGGCAAAGCGGGCGCGGAATTTTTCGACACGGCCGGTTTCGACGATGCGAGTCTGGGCGCCTGTGTAGAAAGGATGCGATTCGGAAGTCACGTCACACTTGAAGAGCGGGTAGGTCTTGCCTTCGTGCTCGATGGTTTCGCGGCTGTTCAATGTAGAGCGGGTGATGAATTTTGATCCGGTCTGCTGATCCAGGAACACCACATCGCGGTATTCGGGGTGGATGCCTTCTTTCATGTCGATTCCTGTCTGGGATTGATTGGGTCGCCAGCTACCCGCCTGCCAGTCGCATGTGTGCTGGCCACACTGACTGTGCGGGCGATAGCCACGTATCCGTGGATAACTCGGCATTCTAACTTTTTTGGCAGATGGGTACAAGACAAATCTGGCAGTTTTCAGATTGCCCCTTGTTCCGCCAGCGACACGGCGGTGTTGCGGGTCACGATCAGATGGTCGAGCAGCCTGATGTCGACCAAAGCCAGTGCCTTGCGCAGGTGCTGGGTAAGGGCGATGTCGGCCTGGCTGGGCTCGGCGACCCCGGACGGGTGGTTGTGAGCCAGAATGATGGCCGCCGCGTGGTGCCGCAAGGCTGCCTTGACCACTTCGCGAGGGTAGACCGAAGACTGGTTGAGCGTCCCGCGCGAGACTTCTTCACAGCTGATCAGGCGAAAGCGGCTGTCCAGGTACAAGGCGATGCAGTGCTCGATGTCCAGATGAGCCAGCAGGGCGGTGCAGTAACGTTTGACGCGGGTCGCATGATCCAGGGTTTCCCCAGTGCGCAGCTCTTCTTCAATCGCGCGCCGGCTAAGCTCGTTGATGGCAAGGATTTCGCAGGCCTTGGCCCTGCCCAGGCCGGGCAGCTTCGTCAGGGTGGCGGCGTTGGCGGAAAGCAAGCCCTTCAACCCGCCGCACTGGTGGATCAGGCGCTGGCTGAGTGTCACAACGTCACAACCCTTGATACCGGTACGCAGGATGATGGCCAGCAGTTCGGCGGAAGTGAGCACTTCCGGGCCGTGGGCCAGCAGTCGTTCGCGAGGCCGTTCGGGCGAAGAAGAGGGGCGTGGCCCGGTGGCGGGGCCGGCACTTAGGTTCGTCGTCATAAAGGCTCTAGAATAAGGGGGTTCAATAAAACCTCTACGGTGGCAGATCTTGACCTCTTCTTCCGACTCAGTGAACGTCTTTGTCCGTCCTGATTCCTACCTGACACTGCACTATCGCATTGAGCTTGCCAGCGGTGCCGCGGCCGGTTCCGTCTTTGCAGATACTTTCAACGGGCGGCCTGGTACGCTACAGCTCGGCATCGGGCAATGGGCCCCGGGCCTCGAAGAGGCACTGCTCGGCCATGCCGAGGGCGAGAATTTCTCTTTTGAATTGCCCGCCGCGCAGGCTTACGGCGATCGCAATGCGGAACTTGTCCAGTGGGTGGCGCGCGATATGCTGGAAGCCGGGGGGGCGGATGCTGATTTCGTACCTGGCGAAATCATCGAATTCACGGCACCGAATGGCGGTCGCTACTCGGGCGTGCTGAAGGAATTCGACACCGAACGCGTGCTCTTTGATTTCAACCATCCGCTGGCGGGCATGGACCTGCGAGTGGAAGTCACTCTGCTTGGAGTCCTGTGATGACTGCTGGCCTTACTGAAGTAAACCTGGCAGAAGTCGTGCTGGCGCAGCCGCGCGGTTTCTGTGCAGGGGTGGATCGCGCCATCGACATCGTCGAAAGGGCGCTTGAACTCTTTGGCGCCCCCATTTACGTGCGTCATGAAATCGTACACAACCGTTACGTGGTGAACGACCTGCGTCAAAAAGGGGCGATCTTCATCGCCGAGCTTGATGAGGCGCCGGCAGGCGCAACGGTCGTTTTTTCAGCACACGGCGTTTCACGCGCCGTCAAAGAAGAAGCGGATCAACGTGGCCTGAGGGTGTTTGATGCCACTTGCCCCCTGGTGACCAAGGTGCACATCGAAGTTGCCCGCATGCGTCAGGCGGGGCGCGAAATCATCATGATCGGCCATAAAGGCCATCCCGAAGTTGAAGGTACCCTGGGGCAGTCTGATGGCGGCATGTATCTGGTCGAAACGCCTGAAGATGTTGCAGCACTGCAGGTGACTGACCCGGCCAACCTGGCCTTCGTGACACAGACCACGCTTTCGGTCGACGATGCGGCCGAAGTTGCGCAAGCCCTGCGCGATCGCTTCCCGGGCATAGTCGAGCCTCGCAAGAGCGATATCTGTTATGCCACCCAGAACCGCCAGGATGCTGTGAAAATCATGGCACCACAGTGCGACGTGGTTCTGGTGGTGGGGAGCGCCAATAGTTCTAACTCCAACCGGCTGCGTGAAGTGGCAGAACGGAAGGGGGTGCGTGCCTATCTGGTGGATACCCCCGAAATGATAGATCCTGAATGGTTGCAAGGCGCCCAGCGGGTGGGGGTCACGGCTGGTGCTTCAGCGCCCGATATCCTTGTGCGCCAGGTGCTGGGTCGTCTCAAAGAGCTGGGCGCAATTTCGGTGCGCACTCTCGAAGGCACACCCGAAAACGTTTCCTTCCCCTTGCCTCGTGAACTCTCTCGCAAGCTCAGAGATCCCAAATGAAGCACAACCCGTTGATTCATAATCTCTCGATATGATCCCTGCTGCCAATCTCACCTTGCTGTATGGTCATTTGCCGCTAGAAGCGCGTTTCGAAGCGGCCAGCCGCGACGGCTTCCGTGCGGCGGAAATCCTGTTCCCCTACGATAAAGACCCGCATTGGTATGCCACACGCCTGCATGATCATGGCCTGCAGCTGGTGCTGGTCAATACGCCCACCGAATCAGGCCATGCACCGTCAGGCAGGGCAGCCCTGCAGGGTCAGTCAGCGGCCTTCCGTAGCGATATGGCCCGTGTCGCTGAATTGTGCAGCGCCACGGGATGCCCGGCCGTTCATGTGATGGCGGGCCTTGTTGAGCCCGGCGATGCAGCCAATGCGCGGGCCACCTTGCTGGGCAATCTAGCCTGGGCCGCCGCCGAATATCCCCAATTGACATTGCAGCTTGAGGCCCTGAATGCCATCGACTTTCCCGGGTACTTTTATGCCGAGCCAGCCGTGGTGCGCGATATCCTTCAGGCGGTAGCCCGCGATAACGTCGGTATGCAGTTCGATTTCTATCATGTGGTCAAGCAGGGCCTGTCTTTGCTTGATGAGCTACAGGCTTCGCAGCCATGGATACGGCACGTGCAGGTGGCAGGCAGCCCCGAACGTCATGAGCCCGATCTTGATCGCGATAATTTATTGGCGGGCTTCGAGTTTCTGCATAGTGCAGCGTATGGTGGCCATATCGGTTATGAATACCGTCCGGCTGGCGATGCATCGGCGGGCCTGCGTTGGGCTGATCGCCTGGCACAATATTTCTCCAATTCTTCGCAGCACGCCTTGCCTTCCGAATCTCGAGGCCATTAATGAAAAAACCAGTTGTATTTGTCGGAGCCATCGTTCTGGTGGCCGCAGCCTATACCGGCGTGTCCTGGTATGTGGGTCTGCAGGCCGAAGCAACCATTCGTGAAGGTGTCGGGCAGGCGAATGATCGCATCGTCAAGACCTTTGGCCCCGATATGGGGGCGCTTGGCGCAACCTTGGAAATCAGCGAGTACCGGCGCGGCATATTTTCTTCAGATGTCCGCTACACCATTTTGTTCGATGACGGCGAGGAACGTCTTGAACTCGGTATGGACGATCGCATGCAGCATGGTCCGTTTCCATGGGCGCTCGTGAAGCAGGGCTCTTTTGCCCCCTTACTGGCATACAGCCGTAGTCAACTAGTCGATACCGAAGCAGTGAAGCGCTGGTTTGACGCGGCAAGGGGAGCCATGCCGCTACAAGCCGATACACGCATCGGTTTTGGCGGGGAGGGCGTTTCGGTGTGGCGTTTTTCGCCGCTTGAATGGGCCATGGATGGCGACCGCCTTTCTTTCAGTGGCGGTGAGGCTCAAGTCCGTTTCAGCAATGATTTTCGGGACAGCGAAGGCGAGGGTGATTTTGCTTCACTCGTGGTGAACGATGGCACCGAGAATGAAACCTTCGCCCTCAAAGATATCAGCTTGCGGTCGAACGTCGCTACAGCCACCGACGACACAGTGCAGGTTCGCAGCACCCTCCAGGCGGCTTCTTTCACCATCGAGGAAGTCGTCGAAGAAGAAAACCTTACCGTGGAAGGGATAAAGCTGTCCTTTGATAGCCGCCAACAGGCATCATTGCTGGATGCATCGCTACGCTACGATTTCGATCGTGTGCTGGTGGGTGAGTTCGAGCTAGGCAGCATGTCTGTGGGTGGCATGGTGGCGCGGCTCAACTATGAAGCCTTTTCCGCATTGCTGGCCGAATACGACGCTATAGAACTTGAGCATGGCGTTGGCGAAGATTTCGAACTGACTCCGCAAGACGAAACGCGTTTGCTCGCCAAACTTGTGCCGGTGCTGGCTTCCAGTCCTGAACTGGCGCTGCAGCCAGCGGCCTGGCGCAACGAAAAAGGCGAATCCACGCTTGCAGTCAAGGCAGCTTTCCAGCCATTGGCCGCCGACGGCGCGGAAGACTTGGGGGGGATAACCCAGGCTCTCCAAGAACTGAGCATAGATCTAGTGTTGTCGCGTCCCATGTTCCTGCAGGCATTTGCTCAGGCGGGGGGCGGCGCGTCGGAAAGCCAACAGCTGGAAATGCTGGCGGGGCTGATGTTTGACCGTTACATCAGCGAACTGGAACGCGAAGGCCTGATACAAAGAGAAGGCGATCGCGCCATGACCCGCATCGTCTATACCGACGGAGCGGTCGACGTCAACGGGCGCACACTTACCCTGGAAGAATTCCTCGAACTGTTCGGTGCTTTCTTTTTGTAGGTAAATTCCCACAGCCTAGGGAATACTTGCCTGTCTCTTTTTGTTTCTATGTTGTAAA
>JBAYOJ010000011.1:0-21436 GCA_041678385.1 Burkholderiaceae bacterium
CTGGCTGGGAAACTCGATACCTATATTGCCGAAAATGCCAAAACAGCACGCGCCTTCCTGAAAATAGTGGGAACGGTCCGCCCTGTGCAGGAAATCACCATCCACACCCTGGCGCGCGATACCGACGCAAAACAGATACGGCAGTGGCTCGAACCTCTGCGCACGGGGGGCGAAATCGGCCTGGTCTCAGAAGCGGGCTGCCCGGCGGTGGCCGACCCCGGCGCGCGGGTAGCTGCACTCGCGCATTCGATGGGGCTGCGCGTAGCCCCCTGGGTCGGCCCATCGTCACTGCTGCTGGGCCTTATGGCCAGTGGCCTGGAAGGCCAGCGGTTCACGTTTCATGGCTATGCACCGCAACGTCCCGACGAACGGGCGCGCTGCCTGAAAGCGTGGGAAACCGCGTCGCGGCAGCATGCGCAGACGCAGCTTTTCATTGAAACCCCCTATCGCAACGAAGCCATGTTTCAAAGCCTGCTGCAAACGCTGAAAGGCGACACACGCCTGTGCGTGGCCCGTTCATTGACCAGTGCCGACGAATGGATATGCACACGTTCCGTTGCGGAATGGAAGCAAGGGCCGCCCCCCGATCTTGCAAAAAAACCCACGCTATTCCTGTTTCTGGCGGCACAATGAACCGACTGTGCTGGGCGACCCTGGCCGTGCTTGCCGCCGCGCTGCTGGCCGGCTGTGCCGCTCCGGGGAATGACACGCTGCAGATAGACCGCAGCATACAGGCCGTCAGCCACAGCAGCCGTGTGTCAGTCGTCGTGCTGCACTACACCGTGGCCGATACCGCCCGTTCGCTGGAAATTCTGTCCCGGCGCAATGTCAGCAGCCATTATCTGATCACTGACGAAACTCCGCCCCGCATTTACCAGCTTGTCGACGAAAGCCGTCGGGCCTGGCATGCCGGCGAAAGCGAATGGTACGGTCGCAGCGACCTGAATGCAGCGTCTATCGGCATAGAGATCGTGAACGCAGGGCCCGTCGAAAAAGGCTGGCAGCCCTATTCCGATGCCCAGATACAGGCATTGATCCCCTTGCTGAAGGACATCGTCAGGCGCCACCAGATACTGCCCCGCAATGTCGTCGGCCACAGCGACATTGCTCCGCATCGCAAGCAGGACCCCGGGCCCGCCTTCCCTTGGCAGACGCTGGCTCAGGCCGGGCTGGGCCGTTGGTATGACCAGGCCAAGGCCAGCCAGCTGGCAAGCCGCTACCGCAGCTCAGGGCTGCCACCCCTTGACGTCATACAAGACAAGCTGCGCCGCGCCGGCTATGCAGTGCCTGTCACCGGCAAACTTGACGCAGAAACCAGGCGGGTCATCCGTGCCTTTCAGATGCATTACCGGCCTTCCCGTCATGACGGCGAACCGGACGCGGACACCCTGGCCATTCTTGACGCCCTGCCCTGAAACCTTGACCAAGGGGTTGCGGCTGCCGGACGGCAAGCTCGCGTCTGGGTGCGCTCAGCCCTTGAACCGCCCTGATAGAAAACGCAGCAGCAGAATGGCCGCCAGGATCACGGCATAAACCACCGGCTCACGGTAATCGACCTTGCCACTGCGCACCAACCAGAAATGCCAGACTGACAACACCGCAATAGCGTAGATAGCCGTATGCAGCTGGTGCCAACGACGCCCCAGACGCCGCATCCACCCGCGCGTGGAAGTCAGCGCCAGCAACGCCATGGGCACCGTGGCCAGCACACCCACCCAGACAAAGGTCCGCTGAAGAATATCAGCCCACATATCTGCCAGCGACCAGCCTCGTTCCCAATAAGCCCATCCCAGCACGTGCAACGCTGTATAGAAGAAGCTGAACAATCCCAACATGCGACGTAGCCCTACCAGCGCAGGCTGGCCGAGCGCGCGACGCAGAGGTGTGACACAGAGCGTGACCCAAAGCAGGACAAGTGCCCAAAGCCCGCTGGAACGGATTAAAAATTCGGGGGGATTCGCGCCTAGACCGTCAAGCCCTGTTGCCAGCACGACCCATCGGAACACCGGAAACAGACAAAGCAGGAACAACAGCGGCTTGAAGCGCGCGACTTGTCTGGCTGTCCAACGCCCATCGGCCCTGGAAGCCCCAGTGGCCGAACGACCACCCTGCGGATCAGAAGTCACGCGAAAGATCCATGCCCGTGTACATTGACGCCACCTGGTCGCCATAGCCATTGAACATGCGAGTCTTGACGCGGGGTGCGAGGATATGATCGCCTATGCGTCTTTCCGTAGCCTGGCTCCAGCGCGGGTGCGATACGTCAGGGTTCACGTTGGCGTAGAAGCCATATTCGGTTGGCGCGGCGATCATCCAACTGCTGCGTGGACGTTCCTCGACACAGCGAATGCGCACTATCGACTTACCCGACTTGAAACCGTATTTCCAGGGCACCGCCAGACGCAGCGGCGCGCCATTCTGATTGGGCAGCACCTTGCCATACAAGCCGAAAACCAGCATGGTCAGCGGATGCATGGCTTCATCCATGCGCAAGGCTTCAATGTAAGGCCAGTCGATGATGCGCCGCGCCACGCCCGGCATGGCCTCAGGCTGCAACGCTGTTTCGAAGGTCACGTAACGCGCGTTGCCTGTCGGTTCGACCTGACGCAGCAGCTCGGCCAAGGAATATCCCACCCAGGGGATCACCATGGACCACGCTTCCACGCAACGCAGCCGGTAGACCCTTTCTTCCATGGGCGCCAGTTTGAGCAGGGCATCGATATCAAATGTACGGGGCTTCAGGACCTCGCCCTCGACCACGACTGTCCAGGGTTCGGTCACCATCTTGCCGGCATGGCGGCGCGGATCCCCCTTGTCGGTGCCGAACTCGTAGAAATTGTTGTAGCTGGTGATGTCTCGCCAGGATGTGGACTTTTCCATAATGGAGAATTCGGCACTTGGGCGGCCTTCCAGCGCCGGCCCGGTGCTGCCATCAGCCCGGGCCGCAAACGCAGCTGGGCCAGCCCCCGCCAGGGCCCCCAAGGCGGCCGCCTGGCCCAGCCAGCGGCGACGTTGCATCCAGATAGCTTCAGGTGTGATTTCCGTCGCGGAAATCCTCGGAATGCGAAAACGTGACATACGCGACTCCTGAGCGGCGCGCCCCAGAGGCACGCCTGGAAACGGTTGAGATGCAGCGATGACGGCAGCCCTGCGCCGCCGTGCCTCAGACCCGCACGCTGAGCCAGTCGCGCATTTCTTTGACGCTGGAAACCATGACGGTCGGCTCAGACAATAACAGTGTACGCTTGCTGTGCGCACCGTAGGTAACCGCCATGCTGTCCACACCCGCACTGGCCGCCATCTGCACGTCATGCGTGGTATCGCCAACCATCAGGACCTGTTCAGGCTCAAGATTCAGCCGCTTCATGATATCGAACAGCATGGCCGGATGCGGCTTACCCTGCGACTCGTCCGCGCACCGCGTGCAATCAAAGCGATCTGCCAATTGATTCGCCTGCAACACACGGTCCAGCCCCAGGCGGGTCTTACCCGTGGCCACCCCCAGCCGGATCTCGCGTGATTTCAAGTCATCCAGCAGGGGAATGATGCCATCGAACATGACCAAACCCTGGTCGCGCAGGAAAAAATGATGGCGGTAGCGCTCCATGAACAACGGCACACGGTCGCCATCAAGACTGGGCGCGCAGCGTTGCAAGGCCTTGTCCATGGACAAACCGATCACCCAGCTGGCATCTTCCATGGACGGAACAGGTAGTTCCAGATCAACGCATGCAGACTGGATGGCCTGCGCGATGAAAGAGGTGGAATCCATGACTGTGCCGTCCCAATCGAAGATCACCGCCTTGTATTGTTTCACTTGTCTTGCTCCAGATAATGCAGGATTTCCTTGCACGCCGCCGGCAAGGGCGCCTCGAACACCAGCGGTTCGCCGCTTAGGGGATGCGGAATCTCCAGCCTGGACGCATGCAGGAACATGCGCCTGAAACCGAGACGGGAAAAGTGTTCTCGCACAATCTCGGACCCGTATTTGTCGTCGCCCACGATGGCATGCCCACTGGATGCCAGGTGTACCCTGATCTGATGGGTGCGCCCGGTGCGAAGTTCCGCCTGCAACAGAGTGTAGCGGCCAAAGCGCTGCAGTTTCGTGACTATGGTGTGGGCGGCCTTGCCTTCAGCATCGACTCTGACACGGCGTTCGCCCTCGGCGGTGAGCCATTTCAGCAAAGGTTTGCGAATATGCTGCCTGTCATTGACGAAGTCGCCTTCGACCAGGGCTTGATAGAACTTGCGCCCTGCACTTTCGCGCATCATGTCGTGCAGCGCCAACAGGGCCTTGCGCTGTTTGGCGATGATGAGCAACCCCGAAGTATCGCGGTCAAGCCGGTGAGCCAATTCAAGTAAGCGGGCTTCGGGCCGCGCCGCCCGCATCTGCTCGATCACACCGAAGGAAACACCGCTGCCGCCATGGACGGCGGTGCCCGCTGGCTTGTCGATCACCACCATGGCCTCGTCTTCGTAGACCACAGGGAAAACCTGGGGCGGTACTTTGCGCCGTTCGCCAGGATTCGGCAGACGCAGTGGCGGGACGCGCAGCACATCGCCCGACACCAGACGGTGATCCGCCTGCACCCTGCCTTTGTTGACGCGTACCTGGCCGCTGCGTATGGCCTTGTATATGTGGCTTTTCGGGACGCCTTTGCATACCCGGATCAGGAAGTTGTCGACCCGCTGACCCTCGAACTCGGGTTCGATCGTGAGCATGCGCACCGCCGGTTGTTCAGATGAGAAATGGGACGTTTTACGCATGGAGAAAACAGGCATATAATCGCCTCAGCCTATAGAAGCTGAAAAAAACGCCAGCGTAGAGATGCAAGGGTGCGTCTCCGTTGGGCGAACAGGCTCCATTGTACTGCCCCGCTTTCAGCTTCTGGGTCATTAGGTCGCCGGACCGGCGTCATCGCATGGCAACGGAAGAACAAAGAGCCCGTTGCATGCTGTAAAGCCGGTATCCGCGTGCGGCAATGAATATCTGCAGAATTTGTCATCGTTATTTGCACCAGGCGCGACAACGCGACTGCCGTTTCAGCCAATTTTTATCGTCATCCACTACTGTGAATTTGACCCCAGTGCTGACTGAACCGCGCACCCGTATTACCTACCGGTGCGCCGTGCCATCCTGACAATACGGGGGGCACTATACGATTCAGTCTATCCAGCCCCCCGCCTTTCTGCGGAATCAACGCCCCACACCGAGTGACCCGCGGTCGTGCGCCGATGAACGGTGCGCCATGACTACGGAGAATCGCACTCATGAAACGGATGTTGTTCAATGCAACGCACCAAGAAGAATTACGCGTTGCCATTGTCGATGGTCAGAAGCTGATCGACCTCGACATCGAAACCGCCGGGCGTGAACAACGCAAAGGCAATATCTATAAAGGGGTCATCACCCGCATCGAACCCGGCCTGGAAGCCTGCTTCGTCAACTACGGTGAAGAGCGTCACGGTTTTCTTCCCTTCAAGGAAATTGCCCGCGGCTATTTCAAAGAGGGCGTCGATGTGCGCAGTGCGCGCATCCAGGACGCCCTCCACGAAGGCCAGGAACTGATCATCCAGGTCGAAAAAGAGGAACGCGGCAACAAGGGCGCGGCCCTTACGACCTTCATTTCTCTGGCCGGGCGCTACCTTGTCCTTATGCCCAACAACCCGCGCGGCGGTGGCGTATCACGGCGGGTCGAAGGCGAAGACCGCCAGGAATTACGTGAAACGATGGATCAGCTTGATGTCCCGCAGGGCATGAGCATCATCGCCCGCACCGCTGGCATAGGCCGTAGCGTCGACGAACTTCAATGGGACCTTGCCTATCTGCTGCAGCTCTGGAATGCCATTGATGCCGCAGCCAGCGGAAACAAGGCACCCATTCTCATCTATCTTGAATCCAGCCTGGTTATTCGCGCAATACGCGACTACTACTCGCCCGAAATCGGCGAGATCCTGATCGATACCGACGACATCTTCGAGCAGGCCACCGCCTTCATGAGCGTGGTCATGCCTGACAACGTCCAGCGGGTCAAGCTCTACCGCGACGACATCCCCCTCTTCTCACGCTTCCAGATCGAACACCAGATCGAGACGGCCTATGCCCGCACCGTACAGCTGCCATCCGGTGGTTCGGTCGTTATTGATCACACTGAAGCACTGGTCGCCATCGACGTCAACTCGGCGCGTGCCACCCGCGGCGCCGACATCGAGGAAACGGCCCTGCGTACCAACCAGGAAGCGGCCGACGAAGTCGCACGACAATTACGCTTGCGCGACTTGGGCGGGCTGATCGTCATCGACTTCATCGACATGGAGGACAGCAAGAATCAGCGGGCCGTGGAACAACGGCTGCGCGATGCGCTGCACTTCGATCGCGCCCGCGTCCAGATGGGCAAGATCTCGCGCTTCGGCCTCATGGAACTCTCCCGGCAGCGCCTGCGCCCGGCGCTCAATGAAGGCTCCCACATCACCTGCCCGCGCTGCAACGGGACCGGCGTGATCCGCGACGCGGAATCCAGCGCCCTGCACGTGCTGCGCCTGCTGCAGGAAGAAGCCATGAAGGAAGGCACAGCCGCACTGCACGCACAGGTGCCTGTAGACGTCGCCACCTTCCTGCTGAACGAAAAACGCACCGACATTACCAAAATCGAATCACGGCTCAAGATCAATCTTGTGCTGATCCCCAACAAGTCCCTGGAAACACCCCATCATCATATCGAGCGCCTGCGTCACGACGACCCGCGACTCGATGACAACAAATCCAGCTTCGACCTGACGAGCGAACCCGAGCAGCCCACTACCTGGTCGCCTGCCCGCGAACAAGAATCCAAGACACGCCCGGAAGCGCTGGTCAAGAGCATCACCCACTCCCAGCCCGCTCCCGTGCATCAGCGGGCAACCGGCAGCCGCCAGTCCCAAGCCGCCGTCATTGCTGGCGGCACCGGCTTGTTCAAACGTCTGATCAATTGGCTTACCGGTGCCGGCAAACCTGCCGAAACCTCATCGGTCACGCCCGAACCTCAAACAGCCGCTCCCACAAGACGTGGCCGCGGTGGTGAACGCAGTGGTGCCCAGCGCGGGGACCGTAACCGCCGTCGCGAACGCCGCCCGGACAGCGAAGCACGCAAGGAAACCGGCCAGCAAGGTGGGCGCCGCCGCCAGGCCAGCGAGCCGAGCGCACAAGACGCCGAACTCCAGGCAACCCGCTCTGCGGCTCACGCCGCTCCCGTGGCGCCATCCAGCGAAACCGGAACGGAAAGCACACCAAGTCGCGGCAGTCGCGGTCGACGAGGTCGTGGACGCGGTCGCCGCACTGAAGAAAGCGGCAAGCTCGCAGCCGAAACTTCGACAACCGTAGAAACACAAGATCAGGAAACACGGCTCCCGGAAACCAGTGTTGCTGGGACAGGCCAAGCCGCGATTGCAGCAGCAACTGCCGGCGCAGCGTCAACACTGGCAGCAACCCCGCCGGTTGCCGCTGAGGCCTCTGACACCGCAAGCACCGAAGACACCGGTGCAGAACGGCTGGGCGCAGATGAAGACAGCGGCTTTGATGCCAGCCAGGGCGAACCCGAACGCAAGCGTCGTCGTCGTCGCAGCCGTCGTGGCCGCCGGGGTGGTGAAGGTACCGAAGCAGCCGCAACGGATAGCCAGGAACTGCAGAACGCCGATGACGAAACCGAAAGCGAAAGCGATACCAGCACGGTCGACGCCACCGATCTGGAACCGTTTGAAGCGACGGCCCATACCGAAACGCAGTCAGTCGTCAGTCAACCAGCAGAAGTCCGATCTAGCGATCAACCTGCGGCCGGCCTTGCACCCGTAGCCGAAGCACCCGCAGCCGAAGCACCTGCAGCAGCCCCGGCTGTCTCAACAGCCGAAGCACCCGCCCCAACTGTTGACGCAGAGCCCATAGCAGCGCCTTCCGCGCCTCAAGATTCAGCTGCCCCGGCTGTCGTCCAGCCCGCCAGCACCGCCGAGCCTGCGGACGCCCCTGTAGAAGCGCAAGCAGGCCTCCCTGCAACGGAAACAGCCGCCACCCAAGCGCAGCCCGCTGAAGAGCAGGTTGTGGCCCCCGCAGCTGTTGAAGAACCTGCCGCCGAGCCCCAATCCCCCGCTGGCCAGGAAGCGATTCCTGCCGTTTCAACAGAGCCCGCAACCACAGTCGAACCGGAAACGCCCAAAGCAGAGTCGGAAGCGCCAGTCAGCGTTACGGCCGACGTCACGACAGCGGCGGACGACAGCGCAGTGAGCACCGAGGAAACCACCCCTGCGGAAACCATGGCAGCCAAAGCCGACGATACAGGCTCTCAGCCCATTACTATCGCTGAGCACACACCGACAGTACCGTCTTCAACCGTCAACGGCAGCGGCGGCGCGCCGTCCGAAGACACGCCAAAGCCAGCGGGCCTGCAACTCGTTGAAACCCGCAGCGAAGCCGTGAGCGCCGCGCCAGAAGACGAACCCATTCAATTGGGTCGCCCTCGCAAAGCGCGCAGAACCGAAGCCAGCGAACCCCTCAAACAGGTGGAAACAGAAACCGGGGCCAACTGACCCGATCGTTTTCGGAATCCAGACCTTGTTAAACCCGCCGTCTTTGGATGGCGGGTTTTTTTTGAGCATCGCAACACTGAAGTATTTTGCTTTCAGCAACCGGATCGGCTACGGTGTGCGGGCCAAACTTATCGTCCCAATGCAATCCCTACTTTCACATCCTATTTATGTCGCTGCCTCCGTCAATCCGTCACAGTCTAGCCCTGCCCTTGATCGCCGCCCCCATGTTCCGGATCAGTGGTCCGGATCTCGTCATTGCTGCATGCCGCAATGGCGTGATCGGGGCATTCCCGACTCTGAACGCCCGGACGCCGCAAGAGCTTGATGCCTGGCTTCAACGCATCGCCGCAGGGTTGGCGGATGCTCCCGGGCCAGTGGCCCCCTGGGCGGCCAACCTCATTATTGGTCGTGAACCCCAACGCCTGGAGGGCGACATGGAAGTACTGTTACGCCATGGCGTACGGGTCGTGATCACCAGTGTCGGCTCGCCGGCGGTGGTTATTCCCAGCCTGCATGCCACTGGCTGCATGGTGCTGGCCGATGTTGCGACACTGCGTCATGCCCAGAGGGCCGTGGACGCGGGTGCCGACGGGTTGGTGCTGCTGACGGCAGGTGCCGGCGGCCAGACTGGCTGGCTCAATGGGTTTGCCTTTGTACGCGCAGTACGGCGCTTCTTTGACGGCCCGATTGTGCTTGCGGGCGGCATGTCCGACGGTACGGCACTATGGGCCGCCGAAACGCTGGGCTGCGACCTGGGCTATATGGGCACCCCTTTTATCGCCACACATGAAAGCATGGCAAGCGCAGAATACCGGCGCATGCTTGTGGAAGCGTCAGCCGATGATGTACAGCTCACACGCGCGATCACCGGTCTGCCGGCCAATATCCTGCGGCCATCGTTGGTCGCAGCAGGCCTGGATCCCAAGCAATTGGACGAGGGCATAACCCCTGAGCGGGCACGTGAACTGTTTGGAATAAGCCGAGAAAACTCAGCCGCGCATGCCACCCGATGGAAAGATATCTGGAGCGCCGGCCATTCAGTGTCCGGGGTACTGGAAATCACCAGTGTGGCGGAGCGGATACGACATATCGCCGTGGAATATGCGCAGGCCCGGGAACAGACCCGGGCCCGGCTGAAATAAAAATCCTGCTTCGCTGGCCCTAGGGATGCTTATACGGACACTAGGGCCTGCGTTCTAGTGTGCGGTCAGGCCTGCACCACGTCTGCGGGCTGGCGCATCAGCAGGGCCAGCAACAGGGCCAGTTCCTGACGCATCTCACGGCGGTCGACAACCATGTCGATAGCGCCTTTTTCGAGCAGGAATTCCGAGCGCTGGAAACCTTCCGGCAATTTTTCGCGCACCGTTTGTTCAATGACACGAGGCCCGGCAAAACCGATCAGCGCCCTGGGCTCGGCGATCACGACATCACCCATGAAAGCGAAACTGGCCGACACCCCGCCCATGGTCGGGTCGGTGAGCACACTGATGAATGGCAGACGCTGAGCCGAAAGCCGGGTCAGCATGGCATTGGTCTTGGCCATCTGCATGAGCGAGAACAGACTTTCCTGCATGCGCGCGCCACCAGACGCCGCCACACAAATGAAAGGCGTACGGTTATCGATCGCCGCTTGCACACCACGACAGAACCGTTCACCCACCACCGACCCCATGGAGCCGCCCATGAATTCGAATTCGAAACAAGCCAGAACCACGGAAACGGCATGGATGGAGCCGCTCATCACGACCATGGCCTCGGTTTCGCCTGTCTGTTTGACCGCTTCCGTCACCCTTTCAGGATACTTGCGCGTATCCCGAAATTTGAGAGGGTCCATCGGACGCGTGTTCTGACCGATTTCGGCTCGCCCGTCTGGGTCCAGCAGTGCCTCGATACGCATGCGGGCATCGATACGCATATGATGACTACAGTTAGGGCAGACGTTCAGCGTCGCCTTCAGGTCTTCTTTGTAGAGAACCGATTCGCAGCCCGCACACTTGACCCACACGCCTTCCGGCACACGTTTATTGGAACCGCTGTCACCGCCGTTGCGGTTGATGCGCGGTGGAAGAATCTTGTCTATCCAGCTCATTGTTCTTTCCCGAATGGTCCCGGCCAAGCCGGGCGGTTTGCAACGCCCGGACGGGCCATCAGCCTAACACAGCGCGAATACCAGCCAGCCAGCTGGCAGCAGCCTCGATGGCGCGCGCATCAGTGTCAGGCCCCGAGAGGCCTTCTGCCTGAGCCGCCTGTACCGCGGCTTCCATGGTTTCGATGATCTTGCTGCCGATGACCACCGCATCAGAGCATTCTGAAACCTTCCTGGCGCTTTCCGGGTCGCGAATGCCAAAGCCCACGCCCACAGGTATCTTTACGTGACGGCGGATAATATCCAGCCGGCGGGCGACGTCGTCGGTATCCAGATTACCAGCCCCGGTCACCCCCTTCAGAGACACATAATACACATAGCCGCGCGCCACTTCCGCCACCGCCTTCATGCGCTTTTCGGTTGACGTGGGCGCCAGCAGGAAGATGGGGTCTATGCGGGCCTGACCCAGCATGGAGGCAAAGTCGGTGATTTCTTCAGGCGGATAGTCGACAACCAGAATGCCGTCCAGACCGACTTGATGTGCAGCATCGACAAACGCCTGCTGGCCCATGCGTTCAATGGGGTTGGCATACCCCATGAACACGACCGGAGTCGTATCGTCTTTGCGGCGGAATTCTGCGACCATATCCAGTACCTGACGCAGGCCGGTGCCCCGCGCGATGGCCCTTTCCGCCGCGCGCTGAATGACGGGGCCATCCGCCATGGGATCAGAAAACGGTACGCCAAGCTCAATGATATCGGCCCCGGCACGCACCAGCGCGTGCATCAGCGCAGGCGTGGCATCAGGCGAAGGGTCGCCTGCCGTAATGTAGGGAATCAGGGCCGTGCGGCCTGACAGCCTGGCAAAAGCCGCCTGAAGGCGTTCGTTGGAAGCATTCATTGCGTTACGACCTTCCTTCACAGCTGTATGCCGCCGCATTCGGCGACGGTATGCATGTCCTTGTCGCCCCGGCCGGACAAATTGACCAGGATGATTTTGTCACTGCCCAGCGACGGCGCCATCTTTACGGCCTGCGCAATGGCGTGCGCGGATTCGAGCGCCGGCATGATGCCTTCGAAACGGCAGCAATCGTGAAAGGCCTGCAACGCCTCGTCATCGGTAATGGTGGCATAAGACGCCCTGCCGCTATCTTTCAGCCAGGCATGTTCCGGCCCCACACCGGGGTAGTCCAGCCCAGCGGACACGGAATGGGTTTCGACGATCTGGCCGTTTTCATCTTGCAGCACATAAGTGCGGTTGCCGTGCAGAACACCCACCGCACCCGCATTCAAAGAGGCGGCATGAGCGCCGGAATCAAGCCCGCGACCAGCCGCTTCCACGCCCACCAGCTGGATATCGGCATGGTCGATATAGGGGTGGAAAATGCCCATGGCATTCGAGCCGCCGCCTACGGCTGCCACGATGAAATCAGGCTGCCCACCTGCGTCTTCCGGCATCTGCACCAGACATTCTTCGCCAATGACCGACTGAAAGTCCCTGACCATCATGGGATAGGGATGGGGGCCGGCCACCGTGCCGATGATATAGAAGGTGTTCTCGACGTTGGTGACCCAATCTCGCATGGCTTCATTCAAGGCATCCTTGAGGGTACGAGAACCGGATTCCACCGGTACCACCGTGGCGCCCAGCAACTTCATGCGATACACGTTGGACGCTTGGCGACGCACGTCTTCACTGCCCATGTAAACCACGCATTCCAGGCCGTAGCGAGCCGCTACCGTGGCTGTTGCCACACCATGTTGGCCTGCACCCGTTTCGGCGATGATGCGTTGCTTGCCGAGGCGCCGCGCCAGCAGGATCTGGCCAATGCAATTATTGACCTTGTGCGCACCGGTATGGTTGAGGTCTTCGCGCTTGAACCAGATCTGGGCCCCCCCCAATTGTTCGGACCAGCGTTTTGCATGGTAGACCGGACTGGGCCGGCCTACGAAATGCTTGAGCTCGTAGTGGAATTCTTTCAGGAATTCAGGGTCGTCGCGGTAACGCGCGTACGCATCCTTAAGCTCATCAAGCGCATGCACCAGCGTCTCGGCTACAAAGGACCCGCCGAAACGGCCAAAATGCCCATCGCTGTCAGGTAGGGTGTAGGGTTCCAAATCGGTACTCTCTCGTTGCACGGCAAAGACGCCGTGTATCAGGCACGGAAGATAATCCGGCATTTTAGCAGCCCGGGCAGGATACGGTTCCCCGCCCCGCACTCATTGGCGGCTTGCCTCGACCCCTGTCAGTTCGTTGAGCGCCCCCAGTGCGCGCGAAATCTGCTCGCCACTACGTACTTCGATTGTGAACACCATATGCGCCAGCGAACGGCGGCTCTGTGTATTGACGCTGATCACATTCAACCGCAGTTTGGCAAAGACATCGGACAGATCCCGCAGCAAATTGGGGCGTTCTTGGGCATGTATGCCGATATCAACGGGATACACGGCATCGCCCGTATCACCCCATTCGACCTCGATCAGCCGCTCGGGCTGACGTGCGGCCAGCGCCGCGTAGGATGGGCAATCACTGCGATGGATGGACACCCCCCTGCCCCGTGTGACGAAGCCCTTAATGGCGTCGGGCGGGGCCGGCCGGCAGCATCGCGCCAATTGGGTAAGGAGCGAATCCACCCCGACCACCAGTACGCCGCTCTTGCCGCTGCGCGAGACACTGCCGCTTCCAAGTTGATAGACCTTGGCCGCGTCATCGGCTTCCTGCTGCTCGTCGCGGGCCTTTTGCCCGCTCAGCAGATAGTCGATCTGGCGCAGACTGAATTCTTCTTTGGATACCGCCACGTAAAGGTCGTCAGCCCGTGCAAAGCCCAGCTGCTGGGCGAGCTGTTCCATGCTGAGCGCGGTCTTGCCCAGGCGCTGCAATTCCTTTTCCACCAGCGTCTGGCCATGCGCAATACGCTGCTGCAGCTCCACAGCATTGAACCAGGCCCTTACCTTGGCCCGCGCCCTGGGGCTGGCAAGAAAGCCCAGCTGCACGTTCAGCCAGTCGCGCGACGGCCCCCCGGACTTGGCCGAAATAATCTCGACAATCTGACCCGTATGCAGCGGTGTCGACAAGGGCACCATCTGGCCATCCACGCGCGCGCCCCGGCAGCGGTGCCCGAGATCGGTGTGCAGGTGATACGCAAAATCGACAGGCGTGGCGCCCGCCGGCAATTCGATCACCCTCGCCTGCGGCGTCATCACGTAGATGCGCTCGTCGGTGGGTACCGGGGCCGGCCCGGCCTGAGCAGGGTCAGCAGAGGCCTCACCGTCCCATGACAGCAGCTGCCGCATCCAGGAGAGCTTCTGGTCATACCCGGAACTGGCGGCCACTTTACCGCCCCGTGTGCCTGATTCTTTATACAGCCAGTGTGCTGCCATTCCATACTCGGCAAACCGGTGCATTTCTTCGGTACGGATCTGGATCTCGAAGCTGCGTTCCTGTTCATCCACTACGACTGTATGCAGGGAACGATAGCCATTGGCCTTGGGGCGAGAAATGTAGTCGTCAAATTCGTCAGCCACCGGCACCCAGATTGAATGCACCAGCGCCAGCACCGCATAGCAACTGCGCTCATCGGCCACAATCACCCGCAGCGCGCGCAAATCAAAAAGCTGATGAAACTCCAGCCCTTTATTGCGCATTTTGTTCCAGATACTGTAGATGTGCTTGGGCCGGCCATACACCTTGGCTTGTATCTGGGCCTCGGCCAGCACATCCTGCAAACGCTGCACAGCCGCATCGATGAAGGCTTCGCGTTCTACGCGCTTTTCCTCCAGCTGGCTGGCGATCGACCGGTAGGTGTCCGGTTCGGTGAAACGGAAGGCCAAGTCTTCCATTTCCCATTTGAGCTGCCAGATACCCAGGCGATTGGCCAGGGGAGTGTAGAGCTCCATGGTTTCACGCGCGAGTTCGACCGGATACGGTGTCTTGCTGGCTGCGTGCCAGCGCAATGACTGCAGTCGTGATGCCAGCCGAAGGACAACAATGCGTAAATCGGCCGCCATGGCCAGCAGCATCTTGCGGCGCATTTCTTTTTGATCCTGCCCCTGAGGGCCACGCTCGGCGACTGCTGTGCCCGCAATATGCCCCAGCCGCAACAGGCTGCGCGCGCCCTGGACCAGAGTCGCCACCGCCGGCCCATAAACCTTGCGCACGTGGTCGACATCGGTATGTCCCGAGGCGGTTTCGGAAGGTGGCATCATGGTCAGCACCGCTGCTGCCCGCGTCTGAGCGTCAGCCCCGATGTCGGCCAGAATGACGACAACGCCGGCCGCATGCACCCCCAGCGGCTCACCGGTATCAGCGCGCCGCTGCATCAAAACCTCAGCCCCCTGCGCCACGGCTTCACGCAGCAGTTTTCGGCCAGCTTCGTCCAGGTTTTTCTCGGCACGCTCGCGCCACGTCTCGTTGAACGGAGAGGTTTCAGAAATGGGAGCAGAAGGCTTGGTCATGATTACGGGAATTGCAGGTGAAAAACACTGCCTCGCGGGCCACCCCCTATACTACCGTTTACGGCCCTCACGCGGCGACCATACCCTTATGCCCATGAACGACAAACCGATGCAATCCCTGCTCATCGTCTGGCATTCGCGTACCGGCGCGGCTCGCCAGCTTGCCCACGCAGCCTGCGAAAGCGCTCGCGAAGTCCTGCGCGAACTGAATGCCGAAGGCAGTCTGAAAATCGTCCTGCGCGGCGCTGAGGACGCTTCGGTTGAAGACGTGCTGAATGCCAGCGCCTACCTGTTCTGCGCACCCGAAAATCTGGGTACGCTGAGCGGCACCATGAAGGAATTCTTTGATCGCAATTATTACGGAGTTCTGGACCGCATCAGTGGGCGCCCCTACGCACTGGCGGTATCCGCTGGCAGCGACGGCAGCGGTGCTGTCAGGCAGGCGGAACGCATCTGCACCGGCTGGCGCCTGCAGGCCGTGGCGCAGCCATATATTGTCAACACGGACGCCCAGACGCCCGAGGCGATTCTGGCCGAAAAAACCCTGACTGAGGCCCAGCTTCAGCCAGCGCGCGAATTGGGCGGCACGCTGGCTGCGCTGCTGGCCTGAACACGGTAAACGCTAGCTGATTCAGCGCAGCGCAGCCGTGACGACGATTTCCACCTTGTAGTCGGGGTTGGCCAGACGGGCTTCTACCGTGGCACGCGGCGGCGCATTGCCAGGGGCGACCCAGGCATCCCAGGCGCGGTTCATGGCGTCGAATTCCTTCATGTTGGCAATGAAGATCTGGGCCATCAGAATGCGTGATTTGTCTGTACCCGCCGTGGCAAGCAGGCGGTCTATGGTGGCGAGCACCTGTGCCGTCTGCCCTTCCATGTCGAGCTGGTCGTCGTCGGGCACCTGCCCCGCCAGATAAGCCACGCCGTTGTATATCGCCATGTCGGACAGTCGTTTTTCAACGTTGACGCGTTCAATTTCCTGCATTGTTTTTCTCCGAAATTGCATTCTGATGAAAGGCTCTTGCCTGACAAACGGACCGTAACTTGTCCATCAGAGCAAGATGTGAGCCACGGCTACGAACTCTGGTGAAACATCCCAGGATTCATATTCATGCCGGCGGCAACTGAAAAACTTGTCGCAGATAGGCCAAGTAGGCGGGATCTTCACACATGGTTTTTTCTGGGGTGTCGGACACCTTCGCTACAGGCTGACCGTTGCAGCGGATCATTTTCATGACAATCTGCAACGGCTCATGCCCCAGGTCATTGGTGAGATTAGTACCTATGCCGAAGGAAATACGGCAGCGCCCGGCAAAATGTCGCGCCAACGCGATGGCGCGCGGAATGGTAAGGGCATCGGAAAACACCAGCGTCTTGGTACGCGGGTCGGTTCGGTTTACCTCGAAGTGCTCAAGTACCCGCTCACCCCATACGAAGGGATCGCCGGAATCATGGCGCGCACCGTCGAACAACTTGCAGAAGTACATGTCGAAATCGCGCAGAAAAGCATCCAGCCCATAGGTGTCGGATAACGCGATACCCAGATCGCCCCGGTATTCTCTTGCCCAGACCTCAAGGCCATAAACCTGTGAGTCACGCAGACGCGGGCCCAGCGCCTGGCAAGCCTGCAGATACTCATGCGCCATGGTGCCCAAGGGGGTCACCCCATGACGCATGGCCATCCAGACATTACTGGTACCAGCAAAATGCAGGCCCATCTGCGCCTTCATGGTGCGTACGACCTCGTCGTGCCAGCGCTTGGAAAAGCGCCTGCGGGTACCGTACTCGGCCACCCGGAAGTCCGCCAGCGAAGGGTCGCTGGTGACCAGCTGCATTTTTTCCTGCAGCCGACGGCGTCCCTCTTCCCAGCCCGGTTCTTCACAAACGTTGCGAAAATACACTTCGTTGATGATTGCCAGCACCGGAATCTCGAACAATATCGTATGCAGCCATGGACCCTTTACCGATATGGCGATCTCGCCGTCTTTTTCGCCTTCCGACACGGTGATGCATCGCTCTGGAAGATGAAACAGGCCAAGGAAATCAATGAAATCGCTTTTCATGAAGCGCAGGCTGCGCAGATAATCGAGCTCTTCTGCTGTGAAGCGCAGTTGACAGAGCTGGTGCAATTCTTCGCGGATTTCTTCCAGGTAGGGGCGCAAATTGATGTTCGGTGTGCGGCATTTGTAGCGATACTCGACCTGCGCAGCAGGGAAATGGTGCAACACGACCTGCATCATGGTGAACTTGTACAGGTCGGTGTCCAGCAAAGAAGTGATGATCATCGTTCTTGATTATTAGGGGGCAAGCGTGAAGAATCCCCGCCTGTCAGCCAGGGATTCGCCCAAAAAGACTCGGCCTGAAACCAGGCTTGCGCGCAGGAATTACCATAGCACAGTCCAACGTGAGCTCGCGGCCCAAAACACAATGAATAAGCCTTGCTTCAAGGCAGCCGCAACTGCCGAACGGGCCGGAACCCGACCAGCGCTAGGGTTGTTCCGAAGCCATTACCCCGGATTAGGTAAAATCCCTTAATTGCTTCTGGAGTGCTGAAATGACCCATGTCGTTACCGAAAACTGTATCAAATGCAAGTACACGGACTGCGTCGACGTCTGTCCCGTAGACTGTTTCCGGGCTGGGCCCAACTTTCTGGTGATCGACCCTGACGAATGCATTGACTGTGCTGTCTGTGTCCCCGAATGCCCGGCCAATGCCATTTTCGCCGAAGAAGACGTCCCCAAGGATCAGGTTCCCTATATCGAGTTGAATGCCGAGCTTTCCCCCCTGTTCGAAATGATCAACCGTTCACAGGACCCGCTGCCGGACGCGGATGAATGGAATGGCAAGCCTGACAAGCGCCAATATCTCGAAACCTGAGCTCTGCTACTGGTAAATCCCTATTCCTGTCACAGAACGATAAGATCACGCTAGTAACATCAGGCGATTGTCCGGACTTTTAAAGACTGGACAAACCCCGTTACACCCCAGACAGACGGAAGAATAAAAATGTTGTATGACTTGCACGAGATCCGGCGCGCCTTTCTGAACCCGCTGGCCAGCTTTACGGATTCGGGTTCCCTTTTGTTCTCTCACCCGTACAGCCCACTGGCCTACACCCCTGTGTCGCGCCATATTGCCGCCACCTACGAACTGGTGCACAGGCTGGGCAAAGACTACGAAAAGCCACTCTGGCATCTGGATCACACCGAGGTCGACGGCCAGCAGGCCGCCGTCACCGTCCGCAACGTGTTCCAGAAACCGTTCTGTAATCTCATCCATTTCGAACGCGCCTTACCCGCCGACCGCCCGGCCGATCCGCGCATTCTACTGGTTGCACCGTTGTCCGGGCACCACGCAACGCTATTGCGCGACACCGTCCGTTCGCTGTTGCCCCGGCACGAAGTCTATGTGACGGATTGGGTCGATGCACGCATGGTCCCGCAATCGCATGGCCCATTCCACCTGAATGACTACGTCCATTACGTCAGGGATTTCCTGCGCATGCTGGGCCCGGACACGCACGTGATTTCGGTTTGTCAGCCCACTGTACCGGTCATGGCCGCCATCGCCCTGATGGCGGCCGAAGACGACCCCTGTCAACCCAAGAGCATGGTGATGATGGGCGGCCCTATCGACACACGGGAATCCCCCACCCAGGTGAATCGGCTGGCCACCACGAAGCCGTATTCCTGGTTCGAAGACAACGTCATCCACCGTGTACCGCCCCGCTACCCGGGCGTGGGGCGCCACGTGTATCCCGGTTTCCTGCAACATGCAGGCTTTGTTGCCATGAATCCCGACCGCCACCTGAAGTCCCATTACGATTTCTACCTGGACCTGTTGCGCGGTGACGACGACGACGCCGAATCGCACCGCCGGTTCTACGATGAGTACAACGCGGTGCTGGATCTACCTGCCGAGTTTTATCTGGACACCATACGTGTCGTTTTCCAGGAACATCGCCTGCCGCGCAAAACCTGGGAAATCGATGGCAAGGTGGTTGACCCCGCTGCCATATCCAAAGTGGCGCTACTGACCATCGAAGGCGAATTCGACGATATTTCCGGCCTGGGCCAGACACGCGCCGCGCTCGATCTGTGCAGCAACATCCCCGATAACCGTAAAACCCACCATACCGCCCCCAAATGCGGTCATTATGGTATTTTCTCTGGTCGCCGGTGGCGCCAGAACATCTGCCCGCTGATCGCCGACTTCATCCGCCAGGCCTGATGCACCGGCCGGCCCCGAGGGCCCTGCCTTTGGCACGTCTTTCAGGCACAGCGCCATTCTCCTGACTTCGGGAATGGCGCGCGGGCGGTGAAGGGGCGCCCTACTTCACCTTGTTGACTCGCGGCAATAGTGCCGCGTGCTGCTCTTCCATGACCGCCCAATCGCTTGCCGATCATATCGACGCCCTGCTGCCGCAAACGCAATGCACCAAATGCGGCTACGATGGCTGCCGCCCCTATGCGGAAGCCATGGCCAATGAGGCTGCCCCCATAAACCGCTGCCCCCCTGGCGGGGTGGCAGGTATCGAGGCGCTGGCCGCTCTATTGGAACGTCAGCCCTTGGCACCAGACCCTGCCTGTGGGCGAACGCCCGAGCATCTGCACATCGCCCTCATCGACGAAGCCCATTGCATTGGCTGCACATTGTGTATACAGGCCTGTCCAGTGGATGCAATCGCTGGCGCAAACAAGCTGATGCATACCGTTCTGCCTGACCTATGCACAGGCTGTGAACTCTGTGTAGCCCCCTGCCCTGTGGATTGCATCACCATGGTCCCGGCTGGCCGCGAATGGTCTCGTGCCGATGCCGATGCCGCCCGGCGGCGCCATCGGCAACGAAGCCAGCGACTGGAACAACTGCATGGCGAACCTGCAGGGCCGGCTGCCCGCACCCTGTCCAACAAGGCGCCTGTCGCTGCGGCAGCCATCGACAGCACCAACAAGAAAAAACTGATAGCCGATGTGCTTGCCAAGGCGCGTGCCCGCCGACAAACAACATGAACGCAACGAAACGCAGTGAAATTTTCCGGCGCCTGCAAGCGGCCAACCCCAACCCCACCACAGAACTGGAATACGAAACCTCCTTCCAGTTGCTGATTGCGGTCATTCTTTCGGCCCAGGCTACCGATAGGTCGGTGAATCTCGCCACCCGCCAATTCTTTCCTGCCCACGGCACACCTCAAGGCCTGCTGGCACTGGGCGAAGAAGGCCTGTCGGAATACATCAAAACGATAGGCCTTTATCGCAGCAAAGCCAGCAATGTCATCAAGACTTGCCAAATGCTGCTGGACCTGCACGACGGGCAGGTACCGGATAACCGGGAAGCACTTGAAGCGCTGCCTGGCGTCGGGCGCAAGACGGCCAATGTTGTGCTGAATACCGCATTCGGCCACCCCACCATCGCCGTTGATACCCATATTTTCCGGGTAGCCAATCGGACCGGCATTGCACCGGGCAAAAACGTGGTTGAGGTGGAACGCAAACTCGAACGGTTCGTGCCCAAAGCGTTCCGACAGGATGCGCATCATTGGCTGATCCTGCACGGAAGATATGTCTGTGTAGCGCGCAAACCGAAATGCCCGCAATGCGGCATATCTGACCTTTGTGAATACAAGGCCAAGACACCTGCATGACCGCACTGCAACAGCGACTGAAACATAGCTGCCATATGCTTGAAGCCCATAGCATCTACACTTGTTGCGTCGCAACATAAAACGCCCATCTCTTAAGATGTTGCGACGCAACATACAGACACGTTTCACTGCTTCCGACAAGCCAGGAGTTTCCCTTTTCGGGTTTTCCACACCCCTATGTAAAACCCGCATGGCGGCGGCCGTTGACACCTCGCATACTGGTTGCAATTTCACCTACAACCAAGAAGTGTCGATGAGGCAACAATGACCGACCATATACTCGAAACCAAGAACCTCGTGAAGGAATTCCGCGGTTTTGTTGCGGTCAATGATGTCAATCTGAAAGTGCGTCGCGGCACCATACATGCCCTCATCGGCCCCAACGGGGCCGGCAAGACCACCTGCTTCAATCTGCTGACCAAGTTTCTTACCCCAACGGCCGGGCAGATTTTCTTCAATGGCATTGAAATCACCCGTGAAGCACCGGCCGATATCGCTCGCCGCGGCATCATCCGCTCCTTCCAGATATCCGCCGTCTTTCCGCAACTCAGCGTGCTCGAGAACGTGCGCATTGGCCTGCAACGCAATACAGGGGAATCCTTCCGCTTTTGGCGCAGCGACAAGGTTCTGAACCGCCTCGATGGCCAGGCACTGGAACTGCTGGCCGAAGTCGATCTGGCCGAGTTCGCCGACGAAA
>JBAYOJ010000012.1:0-21186 GCA_041678385.1 Burkholderiaceae bacterium
ATGTGCTGGCCGATGTCCTGAAGCGGGCCGACCCGCTCACGCGCGAAGGGGTGCGTACCGCACTTGCCGAAACCGACATCAAGACGATATTCGGGCAAGTCAAGTTCGAAGACTTCGACGGCTACACCAACCAGAACCGTGCCAAGACCGACCTTTCTCAATGGATAGGCGGCAAGATGTACACGGTATATCCCAAAGACCAGGCTCAGCAAGAACTCGTGAAGTTCGGTGGCTGGAAGTAATCGCCGGCCCCGGCCGTCTTGAATGGCCGGGTGTTCCGACCGTCGCGGGCCTCTGGCACCGCGGCGGCTCCATGCGCCCCGCGCTTTTTTTTTGTCGTAGGGGCCGCAGTCTTCGGGAGTTGGAATGATACAGACCTTATTCGACGGTCTCATGATCGGCGGCGTTTACGCCATCATTGCTCTGGGCCTCACATTGATATTTGGGGTTATGCGCGTTATCAATATGGCGCACGGCGAGTTCGTGATGATAGGCATGTTCACGAGCTATTTTCTGTTCAGCAGCCTGGGTCTGGACCCATTCGTCAGTATCCTGATCACTGCACCTGTCTGCTATCTGATCGGTTATTTCCTGTATCGTGCATTTGTCAGCAAGGCGCAGAAGGGCGGCGAAGTGAATACGCTGCTGCTCACCGCCGGCGCCAGTATTCTGCTGGTCAACGTCGCGGCGCTGCCTTTTTTCCTCGGGCCGAATTTTTCGCGTCTGACCGGTGAAGGGCTGTATTGGCAAAACCGGATCTGGAATATTTTCGGAGTGACATTCAACGCGCCGTTATTGATGGGTTTCCTGCTGACAGGCCTGCTCATCTTCCTGCTGAGCCTGTTTCTTAAAAAGACGGATACCGGGCTGGCCATGCGGGCGGCGGCCCAGCAACCGCTGGCGGCCCAGATAGTGGGAGTCAACGTATCTGTCATTTCCGGCGTCACCTTCGGAATGGGGGCGGTCTTTGCAGGGGTCGCCGGCAGCGTACTGGCCACCACCTATCCCATCTATGCCAGCATTGGTGCGCTGTTTCTGGTCAAGGCCTTCGTCATCGTCGTGCTCGGGGGCATGGGCAGCATCCCTGGTGCGGCGCTGGGGGGACTGGTCCTTGGCATGGTGGAAAGTTTTGGGGCCACCTATATCACGGGCGGTACAGCCTATCGTGATGTTTTCGGCCTGGTGCTCTTCCTGATCGTGCTGCTCTACCGGCCGCAGGGTCTGTTCGGGAAGGGGGCCTGAAGCATGAAGCCACTGATTCTTACTGCCATTGTGGCTGCGCTGGTAGCGTTGCTCGTCCCTCTGGTTGCCGACATCCACATTTATTCCATTGCTATTACGGTTCTTATCTGGATCATGTTCGGGCAATCATGGAATCTGCTGGGCGGCTTTACGGGCCAGATCTCTTTCGGGCATGCAATGTTCCTGGGTATTGGTGCATATACCTCCATGCTGATCGTCAATTCGGTGAATCTCGACATGGCGGTCACGCTGCTGCTGGGGGGCCTGCTGGCCGGCCTGGTGTCGCTGATCGTCGGTTTTCTGATCTTCCGGCTCAAGGGCCCTTACTTCGCACTGGGTACGCTGGCTTTTGCTGAAATCATTCACATTGTGGCTCGCAATTGGAAGGAACTTACCAACGGGGGCGAGGGCATTCTGCTTGCCAAGCGGCCCACCTTCCTGGGCTTTCAGATCTTTTCCAAGGCCGAATACTTCTATCTTGCAGTGTTTCTGGCTGCGGTAGTCTGCCTGTTCTGCTATTACCTGACGCGAACCAAAACCGGCTATAGCTTCATTGCAATCCGCGAAGACCAGGAATCGGCGGAAGCCATGGGTCTGAATTCCACCATCGTGAAAAGCAAGGCGCTGTTCATCAGTGCTTTCCTGGCGGGTGTGGCGGGTGGCTTTTATGGCCTGTACAACAAGTTCATCGACCCTGAAATGACATTTGCCGTGCATATGTCGGCCGAAATGATCTTTGTTACGGTAATCGGGGGCATGGGGACGATCGCCGGGCCCGTGTTGGGTTCAGCCATTCTGATCTCGCTTCAGGAATACCTCAAAGGCATCTCTTTCCTGCAGGCCTATTCGTCGCTTTATCTGATCGTCTATGGGCTGCTGATCATGCTGGTCATCGTTTATCTGCCCGGGGGTCTTGTTGAAGGCATGAAACGTATCCGTAGCTTTGTCGGAAAGAGGGGCTGAGCCATGTACATACTGGAAGTGGAAAAGCTCGTCAAAAGATATGGCGGCCTGGCTGCTGTGAATGGCGTGTCGTTCAAGGTCAAGCGGGGCGAGATCCTGGCCTTGATCGGGCCCAACGGTGCCGGCAAGACAACCTGCTTCAATATGATTGCGGGGGCAACGCCCCCGACCGAAGGCATTGTCACCTTCAATGGCAAGGATGTCACAGGCGACAAACCCTACGATCTCAATGCCCACGGTATGGCCCGTACTTTTCAGGTCGTCAAACCACTGGCCAATCTCACCGTGTTCGACAATCTGATGGTCGCCTGCCTCTCAAAAAGCCGCAACATTGCTGAAGCGCGTAGCAAGGCCAGGGCTGTCATGGAACGTACTCGCCTGGGTGCCCTTGAGCAGCGGCAGGCCGGGCTGTTGTCCATAGGCAATCTGAAACGGCTGGAAGTGGCGCGGGCGCTGGCAACCGAACCCGAACTGCTGCTGATGGACGAACCCATGGGCGGGCTTACGCCTCCCGAGGTCGACCAGGCTATCGAACTGATCCGCGATATCAATACGCAAGGGATATCCATTGTGTTGATCGAACACATCATGAAAGCCGTCACGGCGGTAGCCGGCTCCATTGTGGTGCTCCAGAATGGCGAAGTCATCTCCACGGGTGATCCCGCGGCAGTCATGAACGATGAGCGCGTCATCAAGGCATATTTGGGAGACGGGTATGTTGCAAGTCGCTGACCTGAACAGCTTCTATGGCAAGGTGCAGGCAGTCTGGGATGTATCCTTCGACGTCAGGCAGGGTGAGATCCTCACTATCGTCGGTGCCAATGGGGCCGGCAAGACGACCATACTCAAGTCGGTGGTCGGCCTGACGGACAAACAAGGCAGCGTCCATTTCGACGGCCAGGATATTTCGGAAACACCCGGGCACCGGATGGCTGAACTCGGCATTTCGTATGTGCCCGAAGGCCGGCAGGTCTTCCCCGAAATGACCGTCACCGAAAATCTGATCGTGGGCAGCTACAACAAGCGCGCCAAGCCTCACCGCAAAGAATCGCTTGAGTATGTGCTCGACACCTTTCCCAGTCTCAAAGACCGCCTGAATAATCTGGCAGGCAGTTTGTCAGGCGGGGAGCAGCAAATGGTGGCCATCGGGCGCGGTCTGATGGCCAAACCGCGGCTGTTGCTGCTCGATGAGCCTTCATTGGGCATCTCACCCATACTCACCACCGAGATATTCAAACGGATAGAAGAAATCAAGCAGAGCATCACCATCGTGCTGGTGGAACAGCACGTGCAGCACGCCCTGAGCATCTGCGATCGTGGTTACGTCGTGGAAAACGGCCGTATCCAGTTGACCGGAACAGGGGAAGAGTTACGCAACGACCCCCGTATTCAAGAGGTTTACCTCGGGCTTTGAGCGCCGGCGGAACGTGCCGGCGCCCCAAGGCACACAGAAGGTATCAGGCCGCTTTTTCAAGCAGGGCGTCCAGCTTGACGGCGTCAGCCGAGAACGCCCGTATGCCTTCGGCAAGCTTTTCTGTGGCCATTGCGTCGGCATTCAAACCGGTGCGGAATGCCACTTCGTCGCTGGCTTCGCGCTCGGGCGGGTTCTGCTTTGCGGCTTCCGGGTCAAGCTGGCGTTCCAGCGGCTCGGTGCTCTGACTGAGTTCGTTCAATAGTTCAGGGCTGATGGTCAGCAGATCGCAACCGGCCAGGGCGCGGATCTGGCCGATATTGCGGAAGCTGGCGCCCATGATTTCTGTGGGTATGTCGTGGGCCTTGTAGTAGTCATAAATGCGCCGGACCGATCGTACGCCCGGGTCATTGGCCCCGGCGTTGGCGGCTTCATCCCAGTTTGGGCCCGCCGCCTTCTTGTGCCAGTCGTAAATGCGCCCAACAAAGGGTGAGATCAGCTGGACGCGGGCCTGTGCGCAGGCGACGGCCTGCGGAAGCGAGAACAACAGAGTCATATTGCAGCGTATGCCTTCCGACTGCAGCTGCCTGGCTGCCTGTATTCCTTCCCATGTCGAGGCCAGCTTGATCAGCACCCGTTCGCGAGGCACGCCCGCCTGTTCGTAGAGCGCAATCAGATCCTGGGCGCGGTCTATGCTGCCGTTTACATCGAAGGAAAGCCGCGCATCCACTTCAGTCGATACCCGGCCGGGAATGATGTCGAGAATCTCGCGCCCGAACGCCACAAGAAGGCGGTTGGCCTTTTCCGTGACGTCAGCACGCGGATGATCAGTAATTATTTGTTCCAACACGTAACTGTATTGCTCTTGCTGAACAGCTTTGAGTATCAGTGTGGGATTGGTGGTTGCATCCGTGGGGCGATACCGCCGAATGGCTTCAATGTCGCCGGTATCTGCCACCACGATGGTGTGGCGGCGCAGAGCTTCAAGTTGTGTTTCCATGGGTTCCGGGGTGTTCCATAAGGCGGGTAAAACGTTTACTGTAGACTATTTCATAGCCGCCGCCAGCCCACATCTTCCCTGAGCCCCCATCCGGTTCGGCGGGAAACCGCCCGAACGAGATATAATAAGAAGGTTTGAAAATCGAATTTACAACCGGGGTTTATTGTGCTGCCGTCACTACTTCCAGAGGGATGTGATTCCACTCCTTCAGCCATTCTTGCCTTGGCAGACGGTACCATCTTCAAGGGTGTGTCCATCGGCGCCGATGGTTATTGCGTCGCCGAAGTTGTCTTCAATACCGCCATGACGGGTTATCAGGAAATCCTGACCGACCCCAGCTACAACGGCCAGATCGTTACGCTTACCTATCCGCACATCGGCAACACCGGTGTCAATGATGAAGACGTCGAATCCGACCGTGTACACGCTGCTGGGCTGGTGATAAGGGACTGCTCCCTCAGGGTATCGAATTTCCGTGCCACCAAGTCTCTGCCCCAGTATCTGAAAGAAGAGGGTATCGTCGCTATTGCGGGCGTCGATACCCGCAAACTCACGCGCCTCCTGCGCGACAAGGGCGCGCAGGGGGCCTGCATTCTGGCCGGCGACGACGCTGAACAGGCCTTGCAGCTGGCGCGCGAATTTCCAGGCATGTCCGGGCAGGATCTCGCCCGCATCGTGTCCGTAAAGGACAAACGGGAATGGACGCAGGGTACCTGGCAGTTGGGCCAGGGTTATACGGCACCAGCCGAAGCCAGGTACCACGTCGTTGCGTACGACTACGGCATCAAGTCGAATATCCTGCGTCTGCTGGCCGAGCGCGGATGCCGCATCACCTTGGTGCCGGCCGAAACTTCCGTCGAAGAGGTGCTGACGCTCGATCCGGATGGCATTTTCCTGTCCAATGGCCCGGGCGACCCCGAGCCTTGTTCCTATGCCATTGAAACGGCGCGAGTCGCGCTTGAACGCAAGATCCCGTTGTTCGGTATCTGTCTGGGTCAACAGATCCTGGGGCTGGGCCTGACGGGGCGTACCGTCAAAATGAAGACCGGCCATCATGGCGCCAACCACCCGGTGCAGGATGTCGAGTCAGGCCGCGTATTCATCACCAGCCAGAACCACGGCTTCAATGTCGACCCCGATTCCCTGCCCGACAACGTCAAGGTGACGCACGTTTCGCTCTTCGACGGCACACTGCAGGGCTTCGAACTGACAGATCGGCCAGCCTTCTGTTTCCAGGGCCACCCGGAAGCCAGTCCAGGCCCGCACGACATTGTCGTGCTTTTCGACAAATTCATCAGCCTCATGGCCGGACAAAAATAATCGCATATGCCAAAGCGTACAGACATACAAAGCATTCTCATCATCGGCGCCGGCCCCATCATCATTGGCCAGGCTTGTGAATTCGATTATTCCGGCGCTCAGGCGTGCAAGGCGCTGAAGGCGGAAGGCTACCGCACTATTCTGGTGAACAGCAATCCGGCCACCATCATGACCGACCCTGACACGGCCGATGTCACTTATATCGAGCCCATCACCTGGGAAGTCCTGGAACGCATCATCGAGATCGAACGGCCCGACGCCGTGCTGCCCACGATGGGCGGCCAGACTGCGCTGAACTGCGCTCTCGATCTTGCTCACCACGGTGTGTTCGAAAAATACGGCGTTGAAATGATAGGCGCCAATGCCGCGGCCATTGAAAAGGCCGAAGACCGCCTCAAGTTCAAGAACGCCATGGACAGCATCGGCCTGGAATCGGCCAAGTCCGGCGTGGCGCATACCATGGACGAAGCCTGGGAAGTGCAGCGCGAGATCGCCCAGCATACGGGTGGCTCCGGCTTCCCCGTGGTGATCCGCCCCAGTTTCACCCTGGGCGGTTCGGGCGGGGGCATCGCCTATAACAGCGAAGAATTCGAAACCATCTGCCGTCGCGGCCTCGAAGCCTCGCCCACGCGGGAACTGCTGATTGAAGAATCGCTCCTGGGCTGGAAGGAATTCGAGATGGAAGTCGTGCGCGACCGCGTCGACAACTGCATCATCGTGTGCTCCATCGAGAACCTTGATCCCATGGGGGTGCATACCGGTGATTCGATTACCGTCGCACCGGCCCAGACGCTCACCGATAAAGAGTATCAAGTCCTGCGCGATGCATCCATCGCGGTATTGCGTGAAATCGGCGTCGATACCGGCGGCTCCAACGTACAGTTCGCCATGAACCCGGAAAACGGCCGGCTGATCGTCATCGAGATGAATCCGCGCGTTTCGCGCTCGTCGGCGCTGGCGTCCAAGGCCACGGGCTTTCCCATCGCCAAGGTGGCGGCGCGCCTGGCAGTCGGTTACACGCTGGACGAACTGCGCAATGAAATCACCGACGGCGCTACGCCGGCGTCCTTCGAGCCGGCCATTGATTACGTGGTCACCAAGGTGCCCCGTTTTGCTTTCGAGAAATTTCCCCAGGCAGATTCCCGGCTTACTACCCAGATGAAATCGGTAGGTGAAGTCATGGCCATCGGCCGCAGCTTCCAGGAATCCTTCCAGAAAGCCCTGCGCGGCCTGGAAGTGGGTGTGGACGGCCTCAACCAGATGACCACCGACCGCGAAAAGCTGCAGGTGGAACTTGGCGAACCGGGCCCTGAGCGCATCTGGTATGTGGGCGATGCCTTTGCACAGGGTTTTACGCTAGAAGAGGTGCATAACCTCACCAAGATCGACCCCTGGTTCCTTGCACAGATCAAGCAGATCGTCGACATTGAACTTGCGCTTGAACAAAAGACCTTGTCCGACGTCGATTTCGACACCATGTGGGAACTCAAGCGGCGGGGCTTCTCTGATCGCCGGCTGGCCTATCTGCTGGATAGCGTCGAAGCAGAGGTACGCAAACTGCGCCATCAGATGGGCATCCGCCCGGTCTACAAGCGTGTCGATACCTGCGCGGCCGAGTTTCCTACCACCACGGCCTATATGTATTCCACATACGAAGACGAATGCGAGGCCGAACCCACCGACCGCAAGAAGATCATCGTGCTGGGTGGGGGCCCGAACCGCATCGGCCAGGGCATTGAGTTCGACTATTGCTGCGTGCATGCCGCGCTGGCCCTGCGCGAGGATGGTTACGAAACCATCATGGTGAACTGCAACCCGGAAACGGTTTCCACTGATTACGACACTTCTGACCGCCTGTATTTCGAGCCGCTCACACTGGAAGATGTGCTCGAAATCGTGCACAAGGAAAAGCCGGTAGGCATGATCGTCCAGTACGGCGGGCAGACGCCGCTCAAGCTGGCCCGTGCACTGGAAGCCAATGGGGTGCCCATTATCGGTACCAGCCCCGAATCCATCGACGTGGCCGAAGACCGCGAGCGCTTCCAGAAGCTGCTCGGCAAACTCGGCCTGCGGCAACCGCCCAATCGTACGGCACGTACCGAAGGCGAAGCCCTCGCGCTGGCCAGTGAAATCGGTTACCCCCTGGTGGTGCGCCCCAGTTATGTGCTGGGCGGCCGTGCCATGGAAATCGTTCACGAGCAGCAGGACCTCGAACGCTATATGCGCGAAGCCGTGCGCGTCAGCAACGATTCGCCCGTGCTGCTCGACCACTTCCTGAATAACGCCACCGAAGTCGACGTCGACTGCCTGTCCGACGGCCAAACGGTATTTATCGGTGGCGTCATGGAACACATCGAGCAGGCCGGCGTGCACTCGGGCGACTCCGCCTGCAGTCTGCCGCCGTATTCCCTGTCTCCCGAGGCTATTGCCGAGATCAAGCGCCAAACGGCGCTGATGGCTCGGGCGCTGAACGTGAAGGGCCTGATGAACGTTCAGTTTGCCATCCAGGACGGCGAAGTCTACGTACTGGAAGTGAACCCGCGCGCATCGCGTACCGTACCTTATGTGTCCAAGGCCACGGGCCTGCAGTTGGCCAAGATCGCCGCGCGCGCCATGGCCGGCAGCAGCCTGGCCGAGCAGGGTGTGCACGACGAAGTCGTGCCCGACTATTTCTGCGTGAAGGAAGCGGTTTTCCCCTTCGTAAAGTTCCCTGGTGTCGACACCATCCTTGGGCCCGAGATGAAATCCACGGGCGAAGTCATGGGCGTTGGCAAGAGCTTTGGCGAAGCCTTCGTCAAAGCTCAGTGGGCCGCCAGCGTGCTGCTGCCTGAATCAGGCACCGCCTTCATCAGCGTGCGCGACCAGGACAAGCCGCGCGCCGTCGAAGTGGCGCGCGGCCTGAATACGCTGGGATTCAAAGTGATTGCCACGCGTGGCACAGCCGCTGCCATTGAGGCGGCCGGCCTGCCGGTGCAGATGGTGAACAAGGTAACGGAAGGGCGGCCGCATATTGTTGACATGATCAAGAATGGCGAAGTCGCCCTGGTGATCAACACGGTAGAAGAGCGGCGCAACGCGATTGCGGATTCCCGCACCATCCGTACCCAGGCGTTGGCTGCCCGCGTTACCTACTTCACTACGATTGCGGGTGCATCCGCCGCTGTCGAAGGCCTGCAGTACATGCGCAACGGCGCCGGCCTGCAAGTTTATTCCTTGCAGGACTTGCATGGGGGGCTGGGGGCGCACGCCTGATAGCGGCTCCATGGAGCGCGTTTTCATCACCGGAGCGAGCAGCGGCATAGGCGCCGCGCTCGCTCTTTTTTACAGCCGTCGCGGGGCAAGTGTCGCATTGGTCGGGCGTCGTCGCGAAGCTCTGGAGGCGCTGGCCACCAGGCTTCCCGGCCCATCGGCAGTTTATGCGCTGGACGTGCGGGATCGTGAAGCCTTGCACGCGGCCGCGCGGGATTTCCTGATGGATGGCCCGGTGGACGTCGTTATTGCCGCTGCCGGTATCAGCATCGGGACGCTCACTGAAGAAGCCGATGATTTCGAGGTGTTCCGGGCCATACAGGAAACCAACATCCTGGCGACGGTGGCCACGTTTGAACCTTTTGTCGCTGGCATGAAGTCGCGAGGTTTCGGGCGTCTGGTGGGGATATCCAGTGTGGCTGCGGTGCGGGGCCTGCCTGGTGCGGGGGCCTATAGTGCCTCCAAGGCGGCTGTTCGCAACTATTGCGAGAGCCTGCGGGTGGAATTGCATGGCAGTGGGGTGCAGGTGGTAACGATTTTGCCAGGTTTTATCCGTACGCCCATGACCGCGGGCAACCCCTATCGCATGCCTTTTCTCATGCCGGTTGATGCCTTTGCGCGTGTTGCGGTTCGCCATATCGATAAGGGTACACGCAGCGTGGTGATCCCCTGGCAGATGGGGGGGGTGGCAGCATTCTTGCGCCGCGTGCCCGGTTGGCTCTATGACCGGGTGGCCTACCGGCGCAAGCGCAAGCCGCGTCAGGGGCAGGGCCCGGAACGCTGATCAGGTATGCATGACATCGTCGAGTGCAGGCAGGTCAAGATGGCTGATTTGATTCCAGGCCCCCATGCGCCATTCACCGTCTGCGTCGATGTCAAAAATATTGATGCTGGTGTTCAGGATGGTGCCATTGCGCTTTACTGTCAGGGCGTGGCCGCCCGCCTTGCGCCAGGCAATATCCACTACACCGCCATGCGAGAACATCAGTACATTCTGGCCGGGATACTTGCGGGCATAGGATTCAAAGCTCGTAACTATGCGTTCAGCGAACGCGGCGAACGACTCGCCTTGCTCGATTTCCTGCGTGGGGTCGCGCAGCTTGACCTGTTGGTTTTCCGGACCTTCCGTCAGGGCGGCCCAGTCCATCCCCTGGTAAACGCCATAGTTGCGTTCGCGCAGACCCTGATCGACGACCATAGGCAGGCCCAGGTGGGCGGTGGCAATACGGGCGGTCTCAGCGGCCCTGCAGAGGTCGCTGCTGAGCACAGCCTGGAATTCGGGAGCTTTCAATGCGCGCAGGTGAGCTGCCAGTTGCCGGGCTTGCCGTACGCCTGTGTCGCTTAATGGGATGTCGAGCCAACCTTGCAGCCGGCGGCCTGCGTTCCATTCGGTTTCGCCGTGTCGGATGAGCCAGAAGTGTGTCGGTTTCATGCGCTTATTCTAGCAGTGGGCGGGTAAATATTTGTTGCGATAGCCGTGTCGCGACCGTACACTTCGCGTCGACTCCGGCTGCTGACAGCGGTTCCCGACCGGCTCGGGCGCGCGGCAGATCTCCCAACATCGTCACTTTTCTGGTTTCCATGTCCGATTCCTATTTTCCGCGTTGGCGCCGTGTCAGTGGTTCTGCCCCAGGCGCCGTGGTACAGCCCGACGAGTACCTGCCCTGGCCGCAAAGCGTCGCCATGGGTGCCCAGCATGTGGTGGCCATGTTCGGCTCCACCATTCTGGCCCCATTACTCATGGGGTTTGATCCAAATGTCGCCATCTTGATGTCTGGCTTCGGCACCCTGATCTTCTTTCTGTTCGTACGCGGCCGGGTGCCCAGCTATCTGGGTTCCAGTTTCGCCTTCATCGGCGGTGTGATTGCAGTGACCGGCTATGCTGGTGCGGGCCCCAATGCCAATATCGGTGTGGCATTGGGGGCGATCATTGCCTGCGGCCTGGTCTACACCCTCATAGGCCTGATCGTATGGTGGATCAACGCCCGCACCGGCGGTGACGCCGGGTGGATCAACCGCTGGATGCCGCCAGTGGTCACCGGTGCTGTGGTTGCCGTTATTGGTCTCAATCTGGCTCCGATCGCAGCCAAAGGGGCGATGGGCGGCACCACTTTCGACGGTGTAATGGCTTTGATGACCGTATTGTGTGTGGGTGGGGTGGCCGTCTATACCCGTGGGGTCCTGCAGCGCTTGCTGATCCTGGTGGGGCTGCTGGTGGCCTGCGTCATTTACGGTGTGTTGACCAACGGTTTGGGCATGGGCCAGCCTATCGATTTCAGCAAAGTGTCTGCAGCTCCATGGCTGGGGCTGCCCAACTTCAGTTCACCGGTTTTTGAATGGCAGGCAATAAGCGTCATCGTGCCAGTTGCCATCATTCTGGTGGCCGAGAATCTTGGCCATATCAAGGCTGTCAGTGCCATGACAGGGCAGAATCTGGATGCCTATCTGGGTCGGGCCTTCACGGGCGATGGTGTGGCCACCATGGTGTCGGGGGCTTTTGGTGGTACGGGCGTCACCACCTATGCTGAAAACATCGGGGTCATGACGGTAACTCGCATTTATTCCACGCTGGTATTCGTCATTGCCGCCCTGATCGCGCTCTGCCTGGGTTTTTCACCCAAGTTCGGCGCTTTGATCCAGACCATTCCAGGCCCTGTACTTGGCGGTATGTCGGTGGTGGTTTTCGGCCTGATCGCCGTAGCGGGTGCCCGGATCTGGGTAGTGAATCAAGTCGATTTCAGCGACAATCGCAATCTGATTGTTGCAGCGGTCACCTTGGTGTTGGGGGCGGGCAACTTCAGCATCCAGTTCGGCGCTTTCAGGCTCGACGGCATTGGGACAGCCACCTTCGGCGCGATTCTGCTGCATGCCTTGCTCAGCATCGGGGCGTCTCGCGAAAAGGCGGGCCGTTAACAAAAAAGCGGCATGGTTTGGGCCGCGAATACTTGCATTTTTCCCAAACATTGCCGACAATAACTCAACACTCCCCGGTTTGCATCCAGGCCGGGGTTTTGCTTTAGGCCAGCTCAAGGCGCTGTATCTCATAGCAACTCCCGGGCATCAAGCCGGGTTCAGTTGTACGCCGGGCTCATAAGGCCATATCAAGATTATCGTCTGTGGGCGCTCCAACAGGAGCGTCTTTTACTTTTGATTCAGGAAATAGTATGTCTGCGATCCCGTTGACTGTAGGTGGCGCTGAGCGCTTGCAAGCCGAACTGCACCGTCTCAAGACGGTGGAACGCCCCGAGGTGATCAACGCCATTGCGGAAGCGCGTGCTCAGGGCGATCTGTCCGAGAACGCCGAATACGATGCCGCCCGCGAGCGCCAGGCCTTTATCGAAGGTCGTATCAAAGAACTCGAAGGCACCTTGTCCAATGCGCAGATCATCGACCCGACAGCCCTGGATGTCGAAGGGCGGGCCGTATTCGGTGCCACGGTTGAAATCGAAGAAATCGAAACGGGCGAACGCCTCACCTACCAGATTGTGGGCGATGTCGAAGCCGATATCCGTTCCAGCAAGATCTCTGTGTCCAGCCCGGTTGCCCGCGCTTTGATCGGCAAGGGTGAAGGCGATGTCGTCGAAGTGCAGGCGCCCGGCGGCCTTCGCGAATACGAAATTATTTCTATCAGCTACGTCTAAGGCGGCTCGGCCCGGTACGGGGGCCTCAGTGCCGGCGGCGCGTGCAGCCTTGATTCTTCCTCAGCCCTTGCTGCACCCCGCAAGGGCCTTGTTTTTCTTACCGGGGTGTTGACCCCTGAAGCGGATTCAGCCTTTCCTGCGGCGTACGCCGGCCCGAAGGGACAGCGCGCTGCCGGCACCACGGCGAGGAATCCGCGGCGCGGCGGCCCCTTTGGCGCCCACACGAGTGCGAGGGCGGCTTTCGAAACCAGTTTCGACTTCGGTGTTGCGCGCTTCGCGAGCCAGTGCCTTGCGGGCCTTTTCGTCGCGGCGTGTGCGGGTCTGGCCTGTTGCCGCCAGCTTCTTGGGCGTATAAGGCTCAGCCGGCTTGCGCACGGCCCGCGTTGGTGCTTCTTTCTGGCCGGCAAGAATCGGCGACTGCGCGTCGGGGTCGGGTCGGTATATGATTAACGTCTTGCCCAGATGATGTACATCCGCGCATGACAGCGTATCGCAGATGGTTTCCAACATGGCGACACGTGCTTCGCGGTCGTCACCGGCAATGCGCACCTTCATCAATTGGTGCGCTTTCAGGTTCAGGTCGATTTCCTTGAGTACGGATTCAGTCAGGCCCCGGTCACCGATCAGAACGACGGGACGCAAGGGGTGGGCGGCTGCGCGCAGGGCGCTGCGTTCCTGGGAAGTAATGGCGAGTTTTGGCATGATGGAATTGTACGGGAATGGCCAAGAAAAAATTTTCTAAAGACTGGGTTCATCGTCATATTAATGACCCATACGTCAAACTGGCGCAACAGAAAGGTTACAGGGCTCGGGCGGCGTTCAAGCTGATCGAGCTTCTCGAAATGGAAAAGCTGTTGCGCAAGGGTGACGTAGTAGTCGACCTGGGCGCTGCGCCGGGCAGTTGGTCGCAGGTCGCACGCGAGCGCATGGCGGGTGCCGGGGGCGCCGTCGAGGGGCGCATCATCGCTGTTGACATGTTGCCCATGGAGCCGGTCGCCGGGGTTGAGTTCCTGCAGGGTGACTTCCGCGACGATGCCGTGCTGGGCAAACTGGAAGCGATGCTTGATGGTGCGAAAGTGGATCTTGTCATTTCCGACATGGCCCCCAACTTATCTGGAGTGAGTTCCGCTGATTCGGCCCGTATCCAGCATGTTTGCGAGCTTGCCATGGAATTCGCGTGTGCGCATCTTAAACCCGAAGGCGCGCTCATCGTGAAAGCCTTCCATGGCAGTGGTTTTTCGCAGATTGTGGAAACCTTCAAGCAGCATTTCACGCGAGTTGTTGAACGCAAGCCTAAAGCGTCCCGCGACAAGTCTTCCGAGACTTTTCTGGTGGCACGGGGCCTGAAGCATCAAGACGCGTGAGCTTTAAGGTTTTTGTAAACAGGCGGCCCTCATTCGGGTAGAATGAACCCTTGACCTATGTCCAGAGCGGGGGCTGTTTGAAAGCGTCCCTGGGCTGGCAACCCTCGTCCGGGGCCGCTGGCCCCCCTTCAAGGTGCAGGATGCGGCTCGCAGGTAGCAGCCGGCCCGAACGGTCTGTGTCGAGGGCGTCGAAGTTTTTAGGAGGTTGGCTTTGAACAACTCGTTTTCCAAGGTTGCGATCTGGATGGTGATCGCATTGGTGCTGTTCACTGTATTCAAGCAGTTCGACGGCCGTGCACCCGTAACAGACAACGTAACCTATACGCAATTCATGACCGACGCGCAAGCGGGGCGCATCAGCAAGGTCGATATCCAGGGCGATACGCTTTACGTCACGCCTGATTCAGGGCGTCCCTATAGCCTGACCTCGCCCGGCGATCTTTGGATGGTTCCGGAACTGGTAAAGAATGGGGTACAGGTCTCCGGCCGCGCGCGCGAAGAGCCGTCCTTCCTGACCAGTCTGTTCATTTCCTGGTTCCCCATGCTGCTGCTGATCGGCGTCTGGATCTTCTTCATGCGTCAGATGCAGGGCGGTGGCAAGGGCGGGGCCTTCAGCTTCGGCAAATCGCGGGCGCGCATGCTTGACGAGAACACCAACCACGTTACTTTTGCAGACGTGGCGGGTTGCGACGAAGCCAAAGAAGATGTACAGGAACTCGTCGACTTCCTGCGCGACCCAACCAAGTTCCAGCGCCTGGGCGGTCGTATTCCGCGTGGCGTGCTGTTGGTCGGCTCTCCGGGTACAGGTAAAACCTTGCTGGCCAAGGCCATAGCAGGTGAAGCCAAGGTGCCGTTCTTCAGTATCTCGGGTTCCGACTTTGTCGAAATGTTCGTCGGCGTCGGTGCGGCACGTGTACGTGATATGTTCGAGAACGCCAAGAAGCAGGCACCCTGCATCATCTTTATCGATGAAATTGATGCCGTGGGCCGTCAGCGTGGCGCCGGTCTGGGCGGCGGCAACGACGAGCGCGAACAGACACTCAATCAATTGCTGGTCGAAATGGACGGCTTCGAAACCGGGCAGGGCGTGCTGGTTGTCGCGGCCACCAACCGTCCCGACGTGCTCGACCCCGCGCTGCTGCGTCCAGGTCGTTTCGACCGTCAGGTTGTCGTGGCGCTCCCCGATATACGCGGTCGCGAACACATACTTAAAGTGCATATGCGCAAAGTACCTTTGGCGACTGACGTCGATTCCACAGTGCTGGCGCGCGGTACGCCCGGTTTTTCGGGCGCCGATCTGGCCAACCTGGTGAACGAAGCTGCCCTGTTTGCAGCGCGACGCAACGGCCGTACTGTTGAAATGGGTGACTTCGAAAAGGCCAAAGACAAGATCATCATGGGCGCCGAGCGGCGTACCTTGATCATGCCTGAAGAAGAGCGCCGCAACACGGCCTATCACGAGTCCGGTCACGCTCTGGTGGCACGGCTGCTGCCCAAGACAGACCCAGTCCACAAGGTCACCATCATTCCGCGTGGTCGTGCCTTGGGCGTCACCATGCAGTTGCCCGAAACCGACCGCTACAGCATGGATAAAGAACGTCTGCTGAACATGATTGCGGTTCTTTTCGGTGGCCGTATTGCCGAAGAAGTCTTCATGGACCAGATGACCACCGGGGCGTCCAACGACTTTGAACGCGCCACGGCAATTGCCCGGGACATCGTTACCCGCTACGGGATGACCGACTCCCTCGGGCCCATGGTCTACGCTGAAAACGAAGGCGAAGTCTTTCTCGGGCGTAGCGTCACTAAGACCACGCACATGTCGGAAGCCACCATGCAGAAGGTGGATAACGAGATCCGCAAGATCATCGACGAGCAATATACGGTCGCCCGCAAGCTTATCGAAGACAACACCGACAAGATGCACGCCATGGCAGCCGCACTGCTTGAATGGGAAACCATCGATTCCGAGCAGATCCAGGACATCATGGAAGGCAAGCCGCCGCGTCCACCCAAGTCGTCGCCGCCGGCCCCTGAAACCACCGACCAGGCTCCGCCCGCGGCGGGTGTATCGCCGACAACGGGCGGCAGTACTGCCACCACACCGGTATAGCCATAACGCAGGCGCCGGCATGGCCCTGAAATATGGCGCACAAGCACCGGCCTTCGGGCCGGCGCTTTTTTTTGCAACACCCATCGCTATGTGATGTCTGCCACCATGGGCCAAAGCAACACACCTGTTTCCCGGAAACATGCCGTGATTTCCCCTGTATTGCAGTGTGGTCGTTTCACGCTGGATCTTGGGCAACCGTTGATCATGGGGATCCTCAATGTGACCCCTGATTCCTTTTCCGATGGCGGAAACGTATCCATTCCGCATGCAGTGGAACGCGCCCACCGGATGATAGAGCAGGGGGCAAGCATGGTGGATATCGGTGGTGAATCCACACGGCCTGGGGCCGAGCCGGTATCCTTGCAGGCTGAACTGGATCGTGTCCTGCCGGTTCTCGAGGCCTTGCAGGAAAGCGGTGTGCCCCTGTCGGTAGACACTTTCAAGCCCGACGTCATGCACCATGCCCTCAGGGCGGGCGCCGACATGGTCAACGATATTCGTGGCTTGCGGGAACCGGGTGCTATCGAGGTGGTGGCTAGCAGTCACTGCGGGCTGTGCATCATGCACATGCAGGGCGAGCCACGTACCATGCAAGCGGCCCCGCACTACGATGATGTTGTGAACGATGTGGGCCAGTTTCTTGCCGAACGCGTGCAATGTCTGCTACAGGCCGGTATCGCTCCAGCGCGCATGGTGCTTGATCCGGGTTTCGGCTTTGGCAAGACAGCGGGTCAGAACTACACCCTGCTGCGCCATCTCAAGCGTATGAGGGTTGGGGGTTATCCATGGCTGCTGGGTTTGTCGCGCAAATCCATGCTCGGCCATGTCGTGGGGCGTGAGCCGCGCGACAGGCTGGCGGCCAGTCTGGCGGCGGCACTTTATGGTCTTGAGCAGGGTTGTCATATCCTGCGGGTGCACGATGTCGCGGAAACCGTCGATGCGGTGAAAATATGGCAGGCGATAAAGGATGAACCCTTCGTATGAGTGAACGTAAATACTTCGGGACCGACGGTATACGCGGCCAGGTTGGGGGCCCTACCATCAATGCGGAATTCGCATTGCGGCTGGGCTATGCCGCGGGTAAGGTACTGGCGCGGCGACAGCCGGGGCGCGGCCGCCCTACCGTTGTTATTGGCAAGGACACGCGAATTTCCGGCTATATGCTGGAATCCGCGCTTGAAGCCGGCCTCTCCGCCGCCGGCGTCGATGTATTGCTGGCCGGCCCGGTGCCCACGCCGGCCGTCGCCTATCTGGCCCGCACCCTGAGGCTGGTCGCCGGCATTGTCATCAGCGCTTCGCACAACCCTTACCATGACAATGGCATCAAGTTTTTTTCAGGCAGCGGCATGAAACTGCCTGACGAGGTAGAAGCCGAAATCGAGGCAGCGCTGCAAGAGCCGCTGGATTGCGTGGATTCCGAACACCTAGGGCGTGCGCGCCGTATTGACGACGCGGCGGGCAGATACATCGAGTTCTGCAAGAGCACCTTCCCCAACGAGCTGGCTTTGTCGGGCATGTCCGTCGTCGTGGATGCAGCGCACGGCGCGGCTTACCACATCGCGCCCCATGTCTTTCGCGAATTAGGGGCCGAGGTGTTTCCTCTGGGCTGCAACCCCGATGGCTTCAATATCAATGACGGGGTGGGCGCCATGTATCCCGAGCGCCTGGTCGACGAAGTCCGGGCACGGGGCGCCGATTTCGGCATTGCCCTGGATGGCGACGCTGATCGTCTGCAGATGGTTGATGCCGATGGCAGGCTCTACAACGGTGACGAGCTCTTGTACGTGATCGTACGCGACCGCATGCGTCTCAAGCCTGTTGCGGGCGTCGTGGGTACGCTAATGACCAACTTCGGGCTGGAAAAGCGCTTACAGGAACTGGAAGTCCCTTTCGAGCGCGCCAAAGTCGGCGACCGCTATGTGCTCGAATTGCTGTTGCAAAGGGGGTGGCTGTTTGGGGGTGAGAGCTCCGGCCATCTGCTGTGCCTGGACCAGCACACCACGGGAGATGGCATCATTGCCGCACTGCAGGTGCTGCAAGCCATGGCACGCAGCGGCCAGACGTTAGCTCAATTGGTGGAAGGCCTGCGCATGTATCCCCAAAACATGGTGAATGTGCCGCTGGACCGGGGCATAGACTGGCAGAATCATGCCGGGCTGGCAGCAGCGCGCCAGGAGGTCGAGCAGATGCTCAATGGGCGTGGGCGCGTGCTTATCCGGGCATCGGGTACTGAACCGAAATTGCGTCTGATGGTGGAAGCCGAAGATGCAGAGCTGGCTCGCATTGGGGTAGAACAACTTGTTGCGGTTGATTTAACAAACAGGTAATGTAGATCTCGAAGTCCTGACATATTGGCTGTAGATAATAACGGTCATTGTCAGTCTCGGTCTCTTACATTGCCATGCTAGAAATCCACGATAGGTATTCCGATCACACGCATCTTCCGCTGTTGCCCGCCATGGCGGCGGGCAATCTCGAACTGGCTGTCGCCAGAACCGCCGATGAGATCGAAGCCTTGCAACGCCTGCGCTTTTCCGTGTTTTCAGAAGAAATGAACGCGGTGTTCCCTGAATCGGCCAATGGCATTGATGCCGATCGCTACGACCCGTGGTGCGAACACCTGGTGGTGCGTGAACAGGATACGGGCCGCATCGTGGGCACCTACCGGCTACTTACACCTGTCAATGCTACCCGGCTTGGCGGTTATTATTCAGAATCCGAGTTCGATCTTTCCGGCCTTGGCGCCTTGCGCAGCCAGGTTATTGAACTCGGGCGCTCCTGCATTCATCCCGATTACCGAAATGGTGCCGTGCTCATGTTGCTGTGGGCTGGCATTGCCAGCTTCGTCAAACACTTGAACCTGCGTTATGTACTGGGTTGTGCCAGCGTCAGCCTGCGCGATGGCGGTGCTACGGCGGCTCACGTTTGGCAAGAGGCCCAGCACAGCCTTGGGCAGTTGGAAGGTTTGCCGCGTTTACGCCCGCATCATCCTTATCCGGTGCAGCGCATGGATGCCGATCTGCCGGCCCGTACCCCGCCTCTGATCCGTGGTTATCTGAGGGTAGGCGCCCGTATTTGCGGCGAGCCGGCCTGGGACCCGGATTTCAACACCGCCGATTTCCCGGTGTTTCTGGACATCGACGACATGGACCCACGCTATCGGCGCCACTTCGGCATTGCCTGACGGGTGGTTGCACCGAAAGCGGCCTAATGGCAAAAGGCGCTGATATCCTGAATCAGAGGATCTGACAGCGCCTTATTAAGCCGAAGTTTCCAGCGTAATGCTGAAGCCCGCTTTCTTCCATTCAATGCGTTCGCCTTCCAGGGAATAAGCAGTCAATGGCCGGCTTTCCAGCCATGTTGCGGATGCTTTTATGTTTATGTCCTTGGCGCGCACCGTGAGCTTGAACGGCAGTTCCGGGATATCTTCGCGCCTGCGGCACAGCAGGACCGCCAGACGCAGGCAGAATAATGCCAGCCAGCGGCTGCGCGAGTCTTCGGGCATGCGTTTTGGCAGCCTGCCCTGGTGACCCAGCGCGAAGGCGGACAATTGCTCTTGGTCGTAAATCGAAAAACCCGGCATGTCGGCGTTGCGCAACACGTAGGCTGTGTGCTTGTCGTAGTCCGCATGCGCAATACTCAAGCCCACTTCGTGCAGCTTTGCCACCCAGCCGACAATACGGCGGAGCTCTTCTGTTTCGCCATCAACGGGAAGTTCGAGTTGTGAGAAAAGCTCCAGGGCAATCCATTTGACGCGCTCTGCCTGACGCGTGTCGATATGGTAGCGGCGCATGAACTGCTTTACCGTTTCGTCCCGCTTGTCGTGCTTGGAGTCGCGGCCCAGCAAATCGTAAAGCGTGCCCATACGCAAGGCGCCGTCGCCGGGCAGCATCAGCTTGATCCTGAGTTCGAGGAATGCAGCCAGCATGATGGCTAGTCCGCCGGCCAGGACAACGGCGCGGTCGGGCTTGAGCCCGGGCAGGGTGTCCATATCGACCCGGCCATCCTTGACCAGCTTGCTCTTGAGCTTTTCCAGGCCGGCGCGGGTGATGCCTTTCTCCGACATACCTGTTTCGGCCAGCACCGCAAGCAGACCTTTGGCTGTCCCGGATGAACCGTAGGCTTCTTGCCACCCTGTCTTCTTGTATTGACGGGCGATGGTTTCGACTTCACGCCGTGCCGCCATGATCGCCTGCTGCATGCGCGCTTCTGTGATGCGGCCGTCGGGAAAGAAGCGGCGTGTGTGGCTGACACACCCCATAAAGAGGGATGTCATGTGCACGGGCCGGAACTCCTGCCCAATGATGACTTCCGTGGAGCCGCCGCCGATATCTATCATGAGGCGCCGGTAAGGGGAGGGGGGCAGTTCATGGGTGACGCCCGTGAATATCAGACGGGCCTCTTCCTGGCCGGAAATGATCTCTATCGGGAAGCCCAGCGCTTCTTCCAGGCGAGGCAGCACATCTTGTGCATTGCGTGCGATCCGGAAGGTGTTGGTTGCGACAGCACGCACCCGGTTGGGGTGAAAGCCCTGTATGCGTTCCCCGAAGCGTTTTAGCGACTCGGTCGCCCGCAGAATGGCTTCTTCATCGAGCGTGTTGTCGGCGCTCAGGCCGGCTGCCAGACGAACGTGTTCTTTCAGGCGGTCGATGGAGTAGATCTGGGCTGCGCCGTCGAGCTGCACGACCCGGCCGATGGAGAGCCGGAAACTGTTGGATCCAAGGTCGACAGCGGCAAGAAGGTGATCCATGTAAAGGCTCTTTGCAACTGAATTGGGACGATTATAGTTTCCCCCGCCGCGGCGGGTTCCGGCCACCACAGATGACACCCTACCTTGTTTTGTCACATGCCGGTAAGATTCTTGAAGTAAAACACAATGTTCC
>JBAYOJ010000013.1:0-20211 GCA_041678385.1 Burkholderiaceae bacterium
GAATTTGGTCGGGGCGAGAGGATTCGAACCTCCGACTCCTACGTCCCGAACGTAGTACTCTACCAGGCTGAGCTACGCCCCGATTCCATGCTTTTTGCCTGTGTCTTGCCGCTGCCCGTACAGCTACCGAAACAGGCTTCGGGAAAACTTGTCTAGCGATCCCGGCTAACCGAGAAAGAGCATAATTCTAGCAAACATTCGAGATGCTTGGAAAGCGGATAAGCAGAAAGGGCTTTGCGGGCCAGTTCGGCTTCGGCCACGGCAGCGTTGCGGGTGTATTCCAGGGCATCGGTTTCCTGCACGGCACGCGCTACGGCGGCGAAGTCGCCATCGCCGTGCAGAATGGCATCCTGCACCAGAAAACGTTGTGCCGGCGTGCCGACTTCCATCACGCGGATGAGCGGCAGGGTGGGTTTGCCTTCACGCAAATCGTCGCCCACGTTCTTGCCCAGCGCCTGCACGTCGCCGCCGTAGTCAAGCACGTCATCCACCAATTGGAAGGCGGTCCCAATATGGCGGCCGTAGCTTGCGGCGGCGCTGACCTGGCCGGGCGTACCGCCGGCAATGATGGCGCCGACTTCTGCAGCGGCTTCAAAGAGCTTGGCAGTTTTGTAGCGCACCACCTGCAGGTAGCGTTCGAGAGAAACATCGGGGTCATGCACATTCAGCAGCTGCAGCACTTCGCCTTCAGCAATGACTGTGGTCGCCGCTGACAAAACCTTCATGGACTGCATGGAACCGGATTCCACCATCATTTCGAAGGACCGCGAATACAGGTAGTCGCCCACCAGCACACTAGCCGCGTTGCCAAACACCGCATTTGCCGTATTACGGCCACGGCGCATATCGGACTCATCCACCACGTCATCGTGCAGCAAGGTGGCCGTGTGGATGAATTCCACCACTGCGGCCAGCAAATGATGCAGATTGCCCTGATAGCCCAATGCCCGCGCAAGCATCAAAAGCATCGCCGGCCGCATGCGCTTGCCCCCGGCGCCGACGATGTAGTCGCCGATAGTGCGTATAAGAACGACTTCGGAATCAAGGCGGTCGCGGATGACGGCATCGACGGCCTTCATGTCGTCTGCGATAGGAGCTAACAGATCGTTGAGGTTCAAGACAGACCCGCAGAAATGACGGTGAAAGAGTTTTACGGCAAAGACAGGGATTATACGTGACCGGATGTTCCTGTTTTTTTGACGGGAGCGACTTTGATGCGACATGGATCCTGCCGCACTGAACCCCGCCTTGATCGGGCACCGGGGCATGAACACGACCTGAAATTGGCGATAATGGTGGTTTTGCCCAAGACAGGGATGCTTTGAATAATTCGAACGGTAAGCCTGCGCCCCGGGTCGGTCGGGATGGGATACAGGCCGCGTGGTGAAATTATTCAGAGCATCCACATAGGATCTGGAGACATCCGTGACCACGTATGAATTGAACACGCTCATAGAGCGGGCCGAGCGTGTGCTGGCACAACTGGAAGCCTGGCTGCCCCCCGCCCCGCCCCCCATCGATTGGCAGGCCCATGCATTCAGATGGCGCAAGCGGGGCTCGCGCGGCTGGCTGGATGCGGTGCAGAACATTGCCCGCATCGACCTTGGCGATCTGCAGCATATCGAACGTCAAAAAACGGTCATCGACCGCAACACGCTGCATTTTCTTGAAGGCAGGCCCGCCAACAACGTGCTGATGACCGGCGCCCGCGGCACTGGCAAGAGCTCTCTGGTCAAGGCCATGCTGGCGCAATACGGCGATCGTGGCCTGCGTCTGATCGAGGTCGACAAATCCGACCTGGCCGACCTGGGCGACATCGTCGATATTGTCAGCCACCGCCCGGAACGCTTCATCATTTTCTGCGATGACCTGTCATTCGAGGAAGGCGAGGCCAGCTATAAGGAATTGAAATCCGTGCTGGATGGGTCCGTCAGTGCCGCCGGCGATAACGTGCTGATCTACGCCACCTCGAACCGGCGCCACCTCATGCCGGAATACATGAGTGAAAACCTCAGCGCCAAGCATCAGTCCGATGGCGAGATCCACCCCGGCGAAACCGTCGAGGAAAAAATCTCGCTATCCGAACGCTTTGGCATCTGGCTGTCCTTTTACCCTTTCAAACAGGATGATTATCTGGATATCGTGAAACACTGGTTACACGAGCACGGATGCTCACCGGAATCCGTCGAAGCCTCTCGTACGGAAGCCCTGCAATGGGCTTTGGAACGAGGTTCGCGATCCGGGCGGGTGGCCCGCCAATTTGCACGCGACTGGGCAGCGCGCCATGTCTAAACCCTTCATCGACGTCGCCGTCGGCATTATCCTGCGGCCCGATGGCCAGATACTCCTGGGCCAACGCCCTGCCGACAAGCCCTGGCCGGGCTGGTGGGAACTGCCCGGCGGCAAGATCGAAGCGGGAGAGTCCGTGCTGCAGGCGCTGGCGCGCGAACTGGAAGAAGAACTCGGCATACAGGTGATCGAATCCGCACCCTGGGTCACCTACGTACACGAATACCCCAAGAACATCGTCCGTCTCGCCTTCTGCAAGGTCACATCCTGGGAAGGCGAACCACAAGGTCTGGAAGGCCAGCAGCTGGCCTGGACCCACCCCCACGAACCCTTGCAGGTTGGGCCGGTGCTGCCGGCCACCGAGCCCCCCTTGCGTTGGCTGACGCTGCCCGATCGCTACCTGATCAGCGATATTGGTTCCGCGGAAGGCCTGGATGCCTGGCTGCAGCGCCTGGACGCCGCAACTACAGCTGGCGTGCGCCTGGTCCAGTTCCGTGAACCTGAATGGGAAGCGCGGGCCCGTGATGATGCGGCCGGATATGCGCAATTGACGGCCGCCTTTCATGCCGTGCTGGAACGATGCCGCAAGGCTGGCGCCCGCTGCCTGGTGAATGCCGTGCATAAGGAGTCGTGGTGGATGCAGGCTGACGGCGTGCATCTGCGGTCCGCCGATATCCTGCTGCGCAGGGCCGTGCCGCCCAGGCCGGTGCTACGCGCCGCCTCGGTCCACAACGAAGAAGAGCGGCAGGCCGCCAGCGACATGAATGTGGATTTCATGGTGATGGGCCATGTGCTCGACACACCCTCACACCCCGGCTCCGCCGGCATGGGCTGGCAGCGCTTTGAAGCCCTGGCGCAGCCTGCGGGCTGCCCTGTCTATGCCATCGGCGGGCAAAGCACCGATACGCTGCGCACGGCGCAGAAGCACGGTGCCCACGGCATTGCCTTCATTCGGGGAAACTGAAGCCGCCCCCCAAAGCAGCCATCAATTGCGCGCTGGCGCTCAGACGATCGGACAACAGGCTCAGTGCGGCGCGTTCCGTGCTGAGCGCCGTGGTTTCAGTCTGGATCACGCTCAGGTAATCAATCAACCCTGCTTCGTACTGGTTCTGCGTCAGGCGCAGCGATTCGCGTGCTGATGCCAGCGCGCGCCCCTGCGTGACTTGTTCCATACCCATCACCCGCAACTGAACCAGCAGGTCCTCCACTTCCTGAAGCGCGCCCAGCACCGTCTGGCGCCAGCTGAGCGCCTGCACATCAAAGCTGGCGCGCGCCTGCTCGACCGCAGCGCTGCGCGCCCCGCCATCGAAAAGCGTCAGGGCCAGGGCCGGCCCCAGCGCCCAATAACGCGCGGGCGCCGTCAACCAGTCGGCCCACTGCCCGGAACGAAAGCCCCCCTGAGCGCCGAGAGTCAGCGCGGGAAACCAGGCCGCCTGAGCCACCCCGATCTGCGCGTTGGCTTCGGCCATGCGCCGCTCGGCGGCGGCCACATCCGGACGCCGCTGCAGCAACTCGGAAGGGATGCCCACCGGAATGGTGGGCAATTTCGGCACGTCTGCCGTTGCGGCAAGCTCGAATGAAGCCGGTGTCTGCCCCATCAGCACGGCCATCGCATGCTCGAGCTGGGCGCGTTGGCGCTGCAGTGCCAGCAACTGCGTACGCGCGTTTTCCAGTTGGGTCCGCGCCGCCGCCACATCGGCCTGCATGGCCACCCCGGCCTCATAACGGTTGCTGGTCATGCGCAAGGAGCGTTCATAAGCCTGCACGGTCTGTTCCATCAGCCGGGCTTCCGCATCGCTCACGCGCAGGGTGAAATAGGTCTGCGCAAGCGTGGACTGCATGCTCAGACGCACGTCGCCAATATCCGCCACGCTGGCATCCAGCGCCGCCTCGCCGGCTTCCACCGTGCGCCGTACCCTGCCCCAGAGATCCAGTTCCCAGCTCACCGAACCCGACAGCGAATAGCTGTTGCTGGCCCCGCCGCCGAAACTGCCGCCTCCGCCACCCGAGCCGGAAGCCGAGCCGCCACCGCTACCGGAACGCTCGACCGAGGCATTGCTGCCCACCGTCGGAAAGAAGCCGGAACGCGCCGACTGCAAGGATGCCTGCGCCTGGCGGTAACGCGCTTCCGCCAGACGGATATCCACGTTCTGTTCCTGCAGCCTGAGCATCAGATCATTCAGCACAGGGTCGTCATAAAGGGCCCACCAGTCCGCACGTAATGCGTCGGCCCCCGGCTGCACCTGCACCCAACCGGCGTTGGCCTGGGGGTCGATTTCTGCAGAGGTGTGCCTATAGCGCTCGCCCACGTCCATGGCCGGACGTTCGAACTCAGGCCCTACCGCGCAACCCGCCAGCACCAGGCATGACAACAGGCCCGTAAACGCCAGCCGCAATCTGTCCCCGCTCCAGGCCGCGTCCCCAGAAGACACTACAGGCCATGGGGGCGGCGCTGCGCCTTCCCTAGCGGCATCAATTTCTGTCCGATCTTGTCCCATCATCTTCCATCAACTTGCCTGCTCGCCAGGCGCCACGCTTGCCGCAGCCTTGCGGCGACGACGCCCAAAGCGCAAGCGCAGGCGGTCAAAGTAAAGGTACACGACTGGCGTCGTATATAGCGTAAGAATCTGGCTCAGCAACAACCCGCCCACTATCGTAATCCCGAGAGGGCGGCGCATTTCCACCCCTGCCCCGGTGGCCAGCACCAGGGGCAGCGCGCCCAGCATGGCAGCCAATGTGGTCATCATGATGGGCCGGAAACGCACCAGGCAGGCCTGAAAAATGGCGTCGCGCGATGACAGGCCGTCGCGCCGCTCTGCCAGCAGGGCAAAATCCACCATCATGATGGCATTCTTCTTGACGATGCCTATGAGCAGGAACACACCGATAAGCGCAATCAGCGTGAACTGTTCGCCCAGCATCATCAGGGCCAGCAGCGCCCCTATCCCTGCCGAAGGTAACGTGGACAGAATGGTAATGGGATGGATGTAGCTCTCGTAAAGCATGCCCAGCACCAGATACATGGTGACCAGCGCGGCCAGAATCAACCAGGGTTGCTGGGCCACACCATGCTGCAGCGCAGCAGCCGTCCCCAGGAAGCCGGCCTGAATCTCGTGAGTCGGCAGGCCGGTGCGGGCGACCGCCTGCTCTATGGCTGCCATGGCTTCGTCCAGCGCCACGTCGGGCGCCAGGCTGAAGGAAATCGAATCTGCCGCCAGCAGCCCCTGATGATTCACGCTGAGTGGCGCGCTGCCGCGTTCCAGCCGGGTGAAGGCCGATAATGGCACGCGCTGGCCATCGGTACCTATGACCTGCACCAATCGCAGTGATTCAGCATCCTGGGCGTAGCGCTCGTCTATACCCATGACCACGTGGTATTGGTTCAACCTGCCATAGATCACGGACACTTGTCGCTGACTGAAGGAATTGTTCAATGTCGCCGCGACCATGCTCATGTCCACCCCCAGACGTTTGGCCGCATCACGGTCGATAACCAGTTCCACCCGGCGCCCTCTGTCTTCGACATCGGTGTCCACATCCACCAGTTCCGGCAATGCGATCAGCGCCTGCTGCACGCGCGGCATCCAGGTTTTGAGCAGGTCCAGGTCACCACTCATCAAGGTGTAGTCATAAGAACCCGAGCTTTGCTGACGCCCCCCTACGAAAATGTCCTGCTGGGGCACCAGCGTCAACCGCGCGCCCGGGGTGCGCTGGAATTGCGGCCGCAAGCGGTTCACGACCTCCATTGCGCTTTCCTTGCGCTCACTCTTGGGCTTGAGCTCTATCATCAGGAAGCTGGAATTGCTGCCACCCCGGCCGCCGGCATGAACCGTCACGCTGCGGATGGCCGGGTCCGCCATCAACTGCTGCCGGAACGCTTCCAGCTTGGGCATCATGGCATGGAAAGACGTGCCTTGGTCCACCCGAAAGAAGCCCATGAGCTGGCCGGTATCCTGCTGCGGGAAAAAGCCCTTGGGCACGATGGTATACAAATACACATTCAGGCCGATGGTGGCAAAAAGCACCATCAAGGTGATGCGGCTGTGCGCCAGCGCCCAGTTCAGCGAGCGCTTGTACCCTGACCAGAACCCATCCCCCAGGGCGCGCAACGTCCGGGCCAGCCGATTGCGGCGCGGGGCCGCGCGGGCGCCCGTGGCGGCTTCCCCCGGGTCGGCTGCGACGCCATTACCCTGGCGCGGCCCCACTTTAAGCAAGCGGGCACACATCATGGGCGTCAAGGTCAGCGAAATCAGCAGGGACACCAATACCGCCACCGACAGTGTCACCGCGAATTCCCGGAACAAACGCCCCGGCAGGCCACCCATGAACAGCATAGGAATAAAGACGGCTACCAAGGAAACACTCATGGCCACCACGGTGAAGCCGACCTCGCGGGCCCCTCGTATGGCGGCACGCAGCGGCGGCACCCCCTTTTCCCGGTAGCGGATGATGTTTTCCAGCACCACAATGGCATCATCCACCACGAAGCCGGTCGCCACGATCAGCGCCATCAGTGAAATCGTATTCAAGGTATAGCCGAACAGCAGCATCAGACTGAAGGTTGTGACCAGTGACGCTGGCACGGCAATCGCCGGGATCAGCGCGGCGCGCACATTGCGAAGAAACATCAACACCACGATGATCACCAGCGCCACGGCTATGATCAGCGTGAGTTCGGCCTCATGCATGGATGCCCGGATGCTGGGCGTGCGGTCCTGCGCCACGGAAAGCGTGACATCCGCCGGCAACATGGCTTCGAGCACGGGGACCTGGTCACGTATGGCGTCCACCGTCTTGATGATGTTTGCATCCGCCTGGCGGCGCACAATGAGCAGCACGGCGCGCCGGTCGTTGTAGAAGCCGATCTTGTTGCGGTCTTCGATGGAGTCTTCCACCGTAGCGACGTCCTGCAGGCGGATGGGGGCGCCGTTACGCCAGGCCACGATAAGCGGTGCGAACTGGTCTGCCCGGCTCATCTGGCCGCCGGTGCTCACCAGCCAGTTGTGGCTTTCGTTTTCCACGACCCCATTGGGCCGCATGGTATTGGCGTCATTCAAGGCGCGACGCACTTCGTCCAGCGCCACACCGGCGGCATAGAGCGCCTGCGGGTTCAACGTCACACGAACGGCCGGCAATGAGCTGCCCCCGACCTCGACCTCGCCCACCCCAGGCACCTGCGCCAGCTTCTGTGCCACCAGGGTGGATGCCAGATCATAAAGCGTGCCCTGGGTAGCCACCGGCGACGTCAGCGCCAGCACCATGATGGGCGAGGACGAGGGGTTCACCTTGTTATACGAGGGATTGCCGCGCAGGCCTGAAGGCAGCATGGCCCGTGCGGCATTGATCGCTGCCTGCACATCCCTTGCGGCGCCATTGATATCGCGCTTCATGTCGAACATCAGCATGATGCGCGTAGAGCCTTCCGAACTACGCGAGCTCATTTCGACCAGGCCGGCAATCGAACCCAGCGATTGCTCCAAGGGTGTGGCCACGGTGGAAGCCATGGTTTCCGGGCTCGCCCCGGGCATGCTGGCCGACACCGTGATCATGGGGAAATCCATCTGCGGCAGCGGTGCCACCGGCAGCAGGAAATACGACAAGGCCCCTGTCAGAATCATGGCCAGGCAGGCAAGCGTCGTTGCCACCGGGCGCATGATGAAGACGCCGAACCACCTCATGCGCTGCGCCCCGCAACCACGTTCCTGCCTGCAGCGCGCTGCTTGAAACGGCGCGCATTGCGGTCAAAGAACAGGTAGATTACCGGGGTCGTGAACAAGGTCAGCACCTGGCTGCAGATCAGCCCGCCGACCATGACCAGCCCCAGCGGCTGACGCAGTTCGGCGCCCGAGCCCGTGGCGAGCATGAGCGGAACCGCAGCGAACAGCGCAGCCAGTGTCGTCATCAGAATGGGGCGAAAGCGCAGCAGCGCCGCCTCGTGAATGGCCTGCTGGGGATCCAGCCCGCGCTCGCGTTCCGCATCGAGCGCGAAGTCTATCATCATGATGGCATTCTTCTTGACGATACCGATCAGCAGAATGATGCCGATGACGCCTATCATGTCCAGATCGGTCCCGGTCATGAGCAGCGCCAGCAAGGCCCCGACCGCTGCTGAAGGAAGGGTGGACAAAATCGTCACTGGGTGGATATAGCTTTCGTACAGAATGCCCAGCACGATATACATCGTCACCACCGCTGCCAGGATCAGCCACAGCGTACTGGACAGCGAAGCCTGGAAAGCCTGGGCCGCCCCCTGGAAGGTCAGCTCTGCCGAAGCAGGCATCTGCAACTGCGCATGCACTGCGCGTATGGCCTCGACCGCATCCGACAAGGCCACGCCCGGCGCCGTATTGAAGGAAATCGTAGTGGCGGGAAACTGCCCCAGGCGTTCAATGGACAGCAGCGCGGTGTCATGCTCGATGCGCGCAAAGGCGCTGAGCGGTATGGGCGTGTCGCCACTGCCTCTCACGTATATCTGCGTCAATGCGGAAGGGTCCTGCCGATACGGCTCTGCCACTTCCAGCACAACCCGATACTGGGCCGATTGCGTGAAAATGGTAGAGATCAAACGCTGGCCAAAGGCATCGTATAGCGCATCGTCCACTGCCGCATTGGTCACGCCCAGACGGGCGGCCGCATCCCGGTCTATACGTACGATGGCTTCACGCCCATAGGGCTGCAAGTCGCTGACCACGCTTTCCAATTCAGGCGTCATGGACAGCGCATCCACCATGCGCGGCGTCCATTCCATCAGCATCTCGTGATCCGGGTCGGAAAGCGTCATCTGATACTGGTTGCGGCTGACCCGGTCGTCGACCGTCAAGTCCTGTACCGGCTGCATGAATACCTGGATGTCGGGCAGGCCCTCAAGCGCAGTGCCCAGCCTGCGTATGATCTGCGCCGCGCCGCTGCTGCGCTCACCCAGGGGTTTAAGCGCAATCTGCATGCGGCCAGTGCTCAGCGTGGAGTTGGTGCCGTCTATGCCCGTGAACGAGGTCACCGAAGCGACATCAGGGTCAGCCAGGATACGCTCGACCGCCATGGCCTGGCGGGCAGCCATCGACCCGAACGACACATCCTGCGGCCCCTGGCTGATGGCCTGGATCAGGCCGGTATCCTGTTGAGGGAAGAAGCCCTTGGGCACCATCAAGTAAAGCAGCCCTGTGAGCACCAGAGTCGCCACGGCCACCAACAGCGTCAAACCCTGCCGGCCCAATACCCAGCGCAGCCCCCTGTCGTAGGCCGCGATCATGCGGTCCATCGAGCGGCCGGCGGCCCGCTGAAAGCCACCCAGCTTCATCTCGGATTCAGGGCGCAGCATGCGTGCGCACATCATGGGCGTGAGCGTCAGCGATATCACCAGGGAAAGCAGAATGGCCACCGCCAGGGTCACGGCAAATTCGCGGAACAGCCGCCCGATCACATCCCCCATGAACAGCAGCGGAATCAGTACCGCGATCAGGGACAGCGTCAGGGACACCAGCGTGAAGCCGATCTGTTTCGCCCCTTTGAGCGAGGCCTGCAAGGGTGACTCACCCTCTTCAATATGGCGGGCGATGTTCTCTATCATGACGATGGCATCATCCACCACAAAACCCGTGGCGATGGTCAGCGCCATCAGGCTCAGCGTGTTCAGGCTGAAACCGCTCAAGTACATGATGCCGAACGTCCCCACCAGCGATAACGGTACCACTACGCTCGGGATGAAGGTGGCTGTCCAGCTGCGCAGAAAGACGAAGGTCACCAGTACCACCAGGCCAATGGCCAGCAGCATTTCCGTCTGCACATGGCGGATCGCTTCGCGTATGGTCTGGGTGCGGTCTGCGGCAATGGTCACGTCAATGCCGACCGGCAGCGAGGCCTGCAACGCAGGCAGCATGGCCTTGACGCTGTCCACCACCTGCACCACATTGGCGCCAGGCTGACGCTGGATATTCAGCAGAATCGCCGGTGTGGATGAAGGCTGGCCTGCAGCAGGCCCGTCACCCTCAGCCGCCGTGCCCACCCACGCGGCCTGACGCAGGTTTTCGGCGTCGTACACGGCTGTGGCGACATCGCGCAGGCGCAGCACAGAACCATCCACATACTGCAGGATCAGGTTTTCGTAGTCTTCTACCGAACGCAGCTGGTCGTTCGCGTCGATAGTCGTCGAACGTTCCGGGCCATCCAGATTCCCCTTGGGCTGGTTGACATTGGCACCATTGATTGCAGAACGCACATCGGCCAGGGTCAGCCCACGGGCGGCAAGCGCCGCCGCATTGGCCTGGATCCGCACGGCCGGGCGCTGCCCGCCGGCAATACCCACCAGACCCACCCCTGTGATCTGCGACAGCTTCTGCGCCACCCGCACATCGATCAGATCGCGCACCTGGTGCAGCGGCAGGGTTGGCGAAGTGACCGCCAGCGTGATGACAGGTGTGTCTGCAGGGTTCACCTTGTTATAGATGGGCGGAGCAGGCAGATCCCCCGGCAGCAGGTTGGAAGCGGCATTGATGGCCGCCTGCACTTCCTGTTCGGCCACATCCAGTTCCAGGTCGAGGTCGAACTGCAGCGTAATGACCGATGACCCGCCCGAACTCGACGAAGTCATCTGTGTGAGCCCCGCCATCTGGCCGAACTGGCGTTCCAGCGGCGAAGTGACCAGCGCAGTCATCACATCGGGGCTGGCGCCGGGATACAGCGTCGTCACCTGTATGGTCGGGTAGTCGACCTGCGGCAAGGCCGATACGGGTAACAGGCGATAGGCCAGCATGCCCGACAGCAGTAGCGCCACCATGGCCAGTGTTGTGGCAACGGGCCGCAGAATGAAGATGCGCGACAGGTTCACGATGCGCCCTCAATGGCCTGCCGGCGCGGCGGAGGCATTGCCGGCCGGCGGGCCGCCGCCCTCCACAGGCGCAGGTGCCGGCCCGCCCCCTGCCGCGGCAGGGCTGCCCGCCCGTGAAGATGAGCTGCCGCCAGGTCGCCCTTCACCACCGCGACCCGCACCCGGGCCACGGGCAGCGGCAGGGGCAGCCCCCGCGTCCTTGCCGTCCACGCTCACCACATCCACGCTGCCGCCGTCACGCAGGCGATCGGTACCTTCCACCACGACCCGCTGCCCGGCCTGCAGGCCGTCCAGCACAGCCGTCTTCTGGCCATCGACCCGGCCGGCGGTAATGCGCTGGATGCGCACCACCCCGTCATCAACGACATAGACAAAACTGCCAATGGAACCCACCTGCACTGCGGCTGAGGGCACTGCCAGCATGTCCTGACTGGAAACCAGCAGCCTTACGTTCACAAACTGGTTGGGAAAGAGGCGTTCATCCCGATTGTCAAAACGCGCCTTGAGCCTGAGCGTCCCGGTCGTCACATCAATCTGGTTGTCCAGCGAAGTGAGTTCGCCGCGCGCCAGTTCTTCAATATCGTTCTGATCGTGCAGTACCACCTGCAAGGTGCGCCCCGCCCGCAATTGTTCCAGCACGTCCGCCACTTCGACCTGCGGCAGTGTGAATTCGACCGAGATGGGCTGGGTCTGCGTGATGGTCACCAGCCCTTCCGTGTCCGAAGCGGTCACGATATTGCCCTGATCCACCTTGCGCAGGCCCAGGCGCCCCGAAATCGGCGCGGTAATCCGGGTGTAGCTCAACTGCAGCCCGGCACTGTCCACCGCCGCCTGATCGCTGACCTGAGCACCTTCCAACTGCTTGACGAGCGCTTCCTGCTGCTCCACTTGCTGACGTGCTATGGAATTCTGGCGGAACAGCACCCGATAGCGTTCGAGGTCTTTCCGAGCACTCTGCAACTGGGCGGCATTCTGCTGCTGTTGGCCGCGTGCCTGGTCAAGCGCCACCTGGAATTCGCGAGGGTCGATCTGAGCCAGCAAATCGCCCGCTTCGACCCTCTGCCCTTCCTGAAAATGCAGTTGCAGCAACTCGCCGCCTACCCGACTGCGAACCACCACGGTATTGAAGGCGGTGACAGTACCGATGGCCCGCAAGGTATGCTGGATGGTCTCGACCTGCACCGTGGCCAGCCTCACCGGAACGGGAGCGCCACGAAAAGCCCCCGGGCCGAACCCCCTGCCCATGGACGCAGGCGACGTTCCCCCCGGGCTGCCGGCATTCTGGACGCCAAAATACCAATAGGCCCCGGCCGCCACCAGACAGACGACAACCAGCCAACCCCACCACCGCCCGCGGCGCGGCCGCAAAGGCTCGGGATCTTGAAACGACATTCGCTTTACCTCGGCTCAGGACACAAGCCGCCATTGTCGCGCAACATCCCCACGCCGCGCACCGCCCAACACCCCATTGAAACGGAACGCAACAGGATAAATTGGAGGTAAATAGGGGTCAGACCACGATTTCTGAAAGAAATCGTGGTCTGACCCCTATTTACAATTTAGACATGGCAGCAGGCGAGCCTGAAGGGGATGTCGATTCCCACTGGCTGCGGTTTGAGGTCTTCGCCCTGGGCGGCAAAACGCACCCAGATTACATATTTGTTGGCGCTCATTTCGGGAAATACGCGTCGGGAGGCATCGACCCACACCCGCAGAAGCTGGTAGATTTTGCCGCCTAGCATTTCCTGATAGGCGCCTTCGCGCGCCGTCATGTCGCGGGCGTCACCGGAATCGCGCAGCATGCGCAGGATAAGTGCAAGCCCGCGATACAAGGGGATAAGGGGTTCGATCCAGCCCTGAAGATCACGCGTACGCTCTTCAAAGGACTTGAGCTGCCAGGAGAAAAAAGAAGGCATATCAACAGGCGATGAGCCGCCCGGGATAGCCAGCCTGCCGCGAAGGCTGGCCAGCCATTCATTGTCGCGAAGATTCTGCCCCACCCTGCCCTGGGAACCCAGCTCGCCATTGACGGCCTGGATCTCATCCAGCATGGCATCCAGCCTGGATTCATCTACGCCGGGATGCTGCCGCAGCGCGCTGAGCGCCCCGCGCTGGCGTTCGAGATCCTGGACGACAGCGCCGCGCAGATCGGTCCGCTCGGAAATATCAAGCAGCTCGAACAACGTGGCCATGGATACCTGGTGATGCCGTACGTCTTCACCCTTGGCGAAGAAGAACAAGCGGTCGAACAGGTGTTCCACACGTAATAGGGAACGGATACGTTCGTTGCACGGATATTCGTAGAGAATCACGCGGCCTACAACCTTTACAGAAGCGTCGACTAGGTTTGGAAAGGCGCTGAGTGCTGCTGCGCCTGCATGCACCAGCACTCATGCAGAGCACGGACATGACGTTCCAGTTCGTCGAGAGTGGTGCCTGCGCCGTTGGGAACGATATCGTCTGCCACGGCAATGCGTTCCTCGCGGGACGCCTGTGCCGACATAATACGCGCAATAGCTTCCCGCGTCAGCCCACTGCGTGCCTGCACCCGGGCCACCTGGGTCTCGGGTTCGCAGTCCACCACACAGATGCGATCCAGCTGTTTTTGCCAACGGCCCGACTCCACCAGCAGCGGCACCACGAAAACCGCATAGTGTCCTTGGGCCACCTGCGCCCTGGCGGTGGTCTCGGCCCGTATCATGGGGTGCAGAATGGCTTCGAGCCGCCGCCGGGCCTCTGGGCTCTGGAAGGCAAGCTCGCGCATGGCGGGGCGGTCCAGCGCGCCATTCTCTGCAATGACACCCGGCCCGAAGGCTTGCCGGATGGGTTCGATGGCGGCACCGCCCGGGGCGGTCAACTCATGGGCAATGACATCGGAATCGATCACAGCCGCCCCCCAGGCCGCCAGCATATCGGCCACCTTGCTTTTCCCTGAACCGATGCCCCCTGTCAGGCCGATCTTGTACATACGCCATTTCCCGGACAAAAAAAGAACTGTACAACAGGGTCGCCCACCAGCCAAAGACCGCCGGCCAATGCAAGGAAGGGGCCGAATGCCAATGAGGATCGCCAGGCAGCGCGGCCCCCGCCAGCAACAGCAAAAAGAATACCGGCCACGCAGGCGGCAAATAGCATGCCCGGCAAAGGCGCCCACCCCAGCCAGGCGCCCAGTGCGGCAACGAGCTTCATGTCGCCGCCGCCCAGCCCGCAACGGCCTCGCCACAGCCTGAAGATCGCATCCAGGGCCCATAATGAAACGTAGCTCACTGCTGCGGCCGCCACCGCGTCGTGCAGGCTGACACCGTGGCCGGCCCAGGCCGACATCAAGCCCGCCCACATCAAGGGCAGGGTAAGCGCATCCGGCAGCAGACCACAGCGCGCATCAATGATGGCCAATACGAGCAGAACCGCGCAAGCTGCCGCCCGCAGCGCGGCCAATGCCGAAGGCTGCAGCGCGAAAGGCAGACCAGCGATCAAAAGTAGACAGATGCACGAGACAAGCAGCAGGGGCGGCACGCGCTGGATGACCGTCAGGCGGCATCCCGCCTTCAGGGCCGCCCGCATGGTGACGCCATCAGCCGGCGCACCAGCCGCCACACGATATGCATAAGCCAGCGCCGTCGCTGCACCCAGCCCGCCGCACAAGCCGAAACACAGCAGGAAAGGTAATGTCCAGACCTGGAAATCGCTGTTCATGGCGCAGCAAAAACCATAAGAAATGCGTAGAATGAAGCGAAAACCCGATCGTGGCAGCCATCGGCTCTACCGATGGCCCGCCAAGCCAGCCTCAAGCAAGGCTCGCATTTTGGCTGACGGCCCAAGCGTCTTCCCTGGAAATTCATCATGCCCGCATATTCTCCGCTCGCCGGCCTTGCCCCCTTCAGAACCCCAGCCATCCTGCTTGCGCTGGCCGTCTTGGCCGGTTGCGCACAACCACAGCAGAGTTCCGCCCTTTACGATACATCTCGTGAAAACACCAAGATCGACGCCGAAAGCCATGCAATGGGCGGCACCCCCCGGGCTGCATCGCAGATTCAGCTGGGTTTTGGTGGCGAAGGGCCGGCCCAAGTGCAACGGCCGGCCCCGGCAGCGGCCAGCCAGGAAGCAGCCCAGGCTGGCGACGCCGAGCCCGGCGCGCTGCCCCGGCCGCTGGCCGAAGCGCGTAGCTTTCTAGGTACCGTACCCTGCCCGTCCGGCATGGCCTGCGAAGCCGCGCGTTTCCTGGTCACCCTGGCCCCCAGTGGCGAATGGCGGTCACGCACCACTACGCTGGTAGGCAACCAGCCCCGGCATACCATGGTTGAGCAAGGTTGCTGGGATGTCATTGGCGACAGCCCGCTACGCATTGCCCTGGTACATGCCAACCAGGACACGGCCAAAGCCGATATGACATTCGTGAACAACAACACCTTGCGCGTGCATACGCTTAATGGCGTGCAACCCATGCTAGAACACCGGCTGGCCCGCCAGGCCGACATCGACCCCATCGACGAGCTGAAATCCAGGCCGGCCTTGAACTGTCTTTAAAGACCCTGGCCCGCACTGGCCCTGCTTACGAAAACCGGGATGATTCGGGGGCCAGCAACCTGCGGGCAAGTTCTACCGCATTACGCACCCGCATCTTCTGGAAGATGCGGGCCCGGTGCGCTTCGACGGTACGTTGCGACACACCGAGTTCCGCCGCAATGATCTTGTTGGGTTTGCCCAGCGCCACATAAGCCATGACATCCCGCTCGCGCGGGGTAAGCACTGAAAATCCGGCGTCTTTTTGCCCGGGTCGCCTATCCATTGCCCCCTCCTGGTAGCTGTTTGATCGGGCCCTATTCTGGCATGCGGGCCGGAAAAATATCAGCTGTCAGTTCTGACACAAGAGACAAAATTGTCCACATGGCCGCGACACAAGGCCAGCCGGTTATGTGAGACAGCCTGCAATGGAAGCAGCGCCCGATCAGGCCAGATCGATTTCCAGGTTGTCGATGAGGCGTGTCGCGCCCAGCTTGGCCGCTGCCAGAACCACCAGCGGTTCGTGTGCACGGACCTCTTCCTGGGAAGGGGCCAGCAGGTCGCGCTGGCGCCGTACAGAGAAATAATCCACCTTCCAGCCACGCTGCTGCAGCGCGGCTGAACCGGCTTCTTCGAGCTCTGCGACATTGACATCACCATCGCGCACGCGCTGTGCCAGCGCTTCCAATTGCGCGTACAGTTCGGGCGCCTCGCGACGCTCTTCCGGCGACAGATAGACGTTGCGCGACGACATGGCCAGGCCGTCGGCATCACGCACGGTTTCGTGCGCCAGCACATTCACTGGCAGCTGAAACTGGCGACACATGGCACGCACGACCATAAGCTGCTGATAATCCTTCTTGCCGAACACCGCCACCCTGGGCTGAACACAGGAAAACAGCTTCATCACCACCGTGCTGACGCCATTGAAGAAACCCGGCCGGAACTCGCCCTCCAGAATATCGCCCAGATCGGGCGGCGCCTGAATGCGATAGCTCTGTGGCTCGGGATACATTTCGCGCTCGTTGGGCGCGAACAGCACGTACACGTTGCGATCACGTTCGAGCTTTTCGATATCCGAAGCCAGCGTGCGCGGGTAGCGGTCGAAGTCTTCATTCGGGCCGAACTGCAGGCGATTCACGAAGATGCTGGCCACCACCGGATCGCCGTGCTGGCGCGCCAGTTTCATGAGGGCAAGGTGGCCTTCGTGCAGATTGCCCATGGTGGGCACAAAAGACACATTCAACTGGCCGCGCAACTGGTCGCGAAGTTCTTCAATGGTGTGAACGACTTTCAAGAAACTCTCCGTTCCGTGGTAGCGCACCGGCGTGCTTCAGGCCGCCGCACGCACATAAGACAAACGTACATAAATGGGCGCGTAGGGTTCCGCCTGCGTAATGTCCAGCAGTGATTCGCGCGCCAGTTCAAGCATGGCCAAAAAATGCACGACCACGACGGCCACCTTGTCGCCCTGTTCGATGCGACCCATGAACAGCTCGGTGAACTCCATGAAGCGGACGTCCGACAGGCGCCGCAGAATCATTGTCATGTGTTCGCGCACGGATAACTGTTCGCGGGTGATGCGATGATGCGCATTGAGGCGCGCCCGCCTGAGGATTTCCTGCCAGGCATCACGCAGGTCTTCGGGCCGGACTTCCGGTAATAATTCCTCGACCTCAAGATTCAGCATGGCACTGGCGCGATGAAAGTCGCGCCCCAACTGCGGCAGACGTTCAAGCTTTTGTGCGGCCAATTTCATCTGTTCGTACTCAAGCAGGCGGCGCACGAGTTCCGCCCGCGGGTCCTCGACCTCTTCACCGGTATCCGACTTGCGCACGGGCAATAGCATCCGGGATTTGATTTCTATGAGCAGGGCCGCCATCAGCAGGTACTCGCCCGCCAGCTCAAGATTATGGCGCCGGATCTGCTCGACATACGACAAATACTGGCGTGTGACGTCTGCCATGGGAATGTCCAGCACGTTGAAATTCTGCTTGCGTATCAGATAAAGCAGTAGATCTAGCGGGCCCTGGAAAGCTTCCAGGAAGACTTCGAGCGCGTCGGGCGGAATGTACAGGTCTTGCGGCAGGCTGAACAGGGGTTCGCCATACAGCCGCGCGAGCGCCACTGCATCAACCGTATCTGGTGTGCTGTCTGTGGATGGCGATACCAGGGCATCGAATCTGCCCACGCCCGCCTTGTCGGAAGACATGATGGAGGATTAATCCATTTGATAGTACGCGTAAGGCGTCAGCGGCACATTTGCCTGCTTGAAGCCTTCCTGCAGCTCGGCGTCAAGGTTCTTGTCCCATAGCCGGGCCCGGCCCTCGCGCTGGCGCTGCTCAGTATCGGGATGTTGCTCTTTGTATTGTCTGATCATCTGCGTGATATCGGACTCGAAATTCTTTGCCATAATATATGGATGTATTCTCGGTTAGTCTGAATAACCCGAGTTTACTTCACTCGACCCCCTTGCATGCCAGAACCCCCCACTCAGACACCATCACCTCCCGCCACCGCGCTTTCCGAACGCGAAAGACGCGCCATCCGCATGATCCCTTTCATTGTCGGCTGCGCGCTTTTCATGCAGATGCTCGATTCCACCGTGGTCGCCACGGCCTTGCCTGTCATGGCCGAATCGCTGGGCACCAGCGTGGTGAACATGAACGTCATCATCACCAGTTATCTGCTGGCTGTGGCGGTGTTTGTGCCCATCAGCGGCTGGGCGGCCGACCGCTTTGGTTCCCGACGGGTGTTCACAGCCGCCATTCTCTTGTTCACCCTTAGCTCCATTGCTTGCGCGATGGCACAGACCCTGCCGCAACTGGTGGCGGGCCGCTGGGTGCAGGGGGTGGCCGGCGCCATGATGGTGCCTGTCGGCCGCATCATCCTGCTGCGCAAGGTTCCCAAGGACGAACTGCTGAAGGCCATGGCCTTTTTATCGCTGCCCGCCTTGCTGGGGCCGCTCATCGGCCCGCCGGTGGGGGGCTTTCTGGTCACCTACGCCACCTGGCACTGGATCTTCCTGATCAACGTGCCTGTCGGCGTGGCGGGCATCCTGCTGGTGCGCCACTACATCCGCGACGACTACCCCCGCAGCGACATCCGCCTGGACTGGCCCGGCTTCATTCTCAGTGGGGTCAGCATTGCATCGCTGGTCATGGGCTTTGAAGCCATTGGCCACCGCAGCCTGCCGCCCCTGCAGCTGGGCGGGCTGATTGCAATCGGCCTGATCTGCGGTTTGCTGTATGTATGGCATGCGCGCCGGGCTGCCAACCCCATCATCGACCTGTCGTTGCTGCGGGTTCCCAGTTTCTCCATTTCCATCCTGGGCGGCAACCTGTGCCGCTTCGCCATTGGCGCGGCCCCCTTCCTGCTGGCCATCATGCTGCAGGTCGGCTTCGGCTTGTCACCCCTGGCTGCCGGCCTGATCACTTTCACCGGGGCGGCCGGCGCACTGCTCATGAAACTGGTGGCCGCCCCCATCATCCGGCGGTTCGGTTTCAAGCGCGTCCTGACGGTCAACGCCATCATTACCGGCCTGTTCGTTGCGCTGTGCGCCCTGTTCCGCGCCGACACCCCCATCTGGTTGATGATGGCCATCCTGGTAGCCGGCGGTTTCTTCCGATCCTTGCAGTTCACCGCTGTCAATACCTTGACCTTCGCTGACCTGGACGCCCGCGCCATGAGCCGCGCCAGCAGCTTCTCGGCGATGGCCCAGCAACTGGGCATCAGCCTGGGCGTGGCGGCAGCAGCCGTTACCATGAACCTCAGCATGCACTGGCGCGGCGGCGCCGACCTGGCGCTGATTGACGTCATATGGGGCTTTATTGTGATTGGCGGCATCACCGCCATTTCTGCGTTTTCGTTCATGCGTTTGCCCGATAACGCGGGGGCTGGCCTCAACAAACGGTAAATTCAGGCGAGGACCATACAACGGATGCCTACCCCCCCCGCCTACGGCAACAGCATCACCAGCTTGCAATCCGGCCTGACCGCCAGCCTGAAGGTGATCTGCTGGTAGCTGAGGCGGCCGTCGTTCGGGTGTTGGAATTCTCGCAACCCGCCTTCCCGGTCGACCACGGTGTGGCGGGTCCACCAGTGTGCAAAAACGGGGCTTTGCTGCTGTAACTGCTGGATCACATCACGTACGTCGGCTTCACCGGTATGCGCGCCGGCGTCGGCACGGAACTCGGCCACAACGCGGCTGGCGCGCTCGTCCCAGTCGACAACCAGCGAACGGGCGGCCGGGTCCAGGAAGATGTAGCGCAGCAGATTGGGGGCGTCATCGCGTGCCGGCCAGCCGTCGAACAGGTGCAGAAAAGGCTGGTTCCAGGACATCACGTTCCAGCAGCGATCCAGGATATAGGCTGCAGCCGTGATGCTGTGCACGCAATCGGCCAGTACCGGCGGCAAGGCATCACCATTGCCGCGGCCGTGCTCCGGGTCAGTGCATTCCGCCAGTTCGAACAGGTAATGGCGCTCGGCGCGCTGCAGCCGCAGCACCGACGCCAGCCGCGCCAGCACGGCGGGCGATACGCTTACGGGGCGGCCCTGTTCGATCCAGGTATACCAGGTGGTGCTGATGTCGCACA
>JBAYOJ010000014.1:0-19751 GCA_041678385.1 Burkholderiaceae bacterium
CCCGCGCGGTAGACACAAAACCGTTACATCGCCCTTACGTTCCAGGCGCACGCAGGAGCCGGCCAGTTCCTTCAGACGATACAGTTCAACGCCCGCCACATGACCCAAGGGCAGGCTGAGGCCCCGCATGAACACGAAAGCTTGTTCGCCACTGCGAACTTCTGCAAACAGACGCTTGCCAACCCCATAGATGCCAGTCAGCCGGGGGAGGCTCTCGTTGCTTGCCATGACGGGCGCCGCCCGCTTCTTCGCCGCCCCCGGCCGCCCCGCCGACCCCTCATCGCTGCGTCGACGACGTGCAGCATCGAGCGCAAGCTCGCTATCGATGCGCATCAGCTCACGCACCGTGATTTGCTCTGTTGCTGTCACGGCGCTTATCGTCGTGCCGCCCGCTGCCAACGGAAGCAGAGACATCAACAGTAATGGCATGAATATCTTCGATTTCATACAGGACTCCCGATAACGAAATACGCAGACTGCTGCTGCGCAAGGAGGGTTGATCGATGGGCGCCACCTGCAGGAGAATGCGATCCCAGCTCATATGGACGGTCTCGGGCAGCAACACACTGATCGAGCGTAGAGGTGCTTGCAGACGTAACGGGCGACGCTGAAAACTGACAATGCCATCCGGACGGGAAAAAGGCTGTTGACGGGCATCCCGAGGCGGCTGAGGCAGCAGTGGCCGAGGCGCATCCAGGCGAAGTTCGGAAAAGGCCGGCCGGATCGCCTGCAACGCGCTGACCAGGCGTCTTTCGTTCTGATACGCCGACCGCAACGTGACAGCCCCCAAAGGCAAGGCTGGCATCGGTACCGACCAGGCCACCCGTGCCCCGTCCAGCGGATCGAAGGACAAGACCCAATCGGGACGGGCGGCCAGGATGAAGCCCTGGTTGTCGCTGTCATCGCTGCGGCGGTAAGCTGCAAGACAATGCCATTGAGAGCCCTGCGGCGTACATTCGATTTCAACCAGCTGCCAACCGGCCAAGCTGGCGGGAACGTCGTGAATGGCATCCAGAACCGACTGCAACCCGGCCACACCTTGCACGGCATGAGGCTGAATGGAGGCGGCAATCGCATTGCGCCACGCTGCTTCGGCGGATTCCACAGGGGCTGAGGAAACCCCCACAGGAGCAGGCATAAGCGCGCGCCACAACAGAAAACCCAGCAGGATCACCGCCGCCAGTGACACCCCAGACAGGAACGGCGCAGGAACGCCGAAACGACCCCTTATTCGGGTAAGTTCGCCTTCGTCTCGGGCCGCCTCAAACAGGATATCGAGCAGACTGGAGGCGCTTTCTTCATGCATCACCAGGGCCGGATGCGCCGCACTCAGCAGCTTCAACGTGTCGCCTGCGTAATCAGGATCCGCATGGAGTTGATCGCTGCGCGTCATGACCGCGCCTTCGTGCACCGCAACCAGCCAGTGCCTGCCATCTGGAAGTGGCAGAACAGCTGCCAGGGTGCCGCCACGATGCAGGCTGGCAAAAACAGCGGCCGCGCTGTAATAGCGCAGATCACGACGCCGGCGCAGACTGCAGTGCAACAGACCCACTGAAGCCGCCACACCCGAAGACAACACAAGATGCCTGGCACGCTGACGCCTGCCCAGCACGCGTGCCTGCCTTTCTGGATGTCTGCCCAGCAAGGGCAGCCATTCCAGGCCGAAAACCAGGGCAAGCCCGTCGCGCTCAATGATATGGATGCCCGGCATCATCAGAAGCCCTCTTCCACATGCGCGGTGACCACCATCACCGTAGTGAGCCGCTGCGTACTGGCCCTGTCGCTACCGCCCAGGGCCAAAGGCAGACCCGGGTTCAGGCGACGGGTGTCGGTTTCCTGCTGGCTGCGATCAAAGCCGGAAATCACCAGCGGCTGGCCTGGCATGAGCGCCACTTGCTGCACGGTGCCATTGCCGTCTATCGTGATCTGTTGCAACTGCAGCGGGTTGCTGCTGTCGCCAAACGTGACCGATTTCAGAGGTTGTGCGACGGTATTGTCGTAAGCCAGGGAAAGCAGTACCTGACCATCTTCCTGGGCGTCCGGGACAAGGGTGATAAGAGAACCGACGGTTTCCTCGCGCTGGCTGACTGATACAGTGGGCAAGGCCCCGTCAAAGGCATCCCTTTGCACAGTAGTTTCTACTTTGTCTATATATGAAAAAGTGGTTCGAACGGCATGAGTGACCGGGCGTCGATTCAATGTCAGTACGGGAAGGCTGTTGCGCCGTACAACCCGGCCTACACTGCCCAGCGCCTTGACCAGCATTTCGGTACCCATGAAGCGCCCCTCAGACAACCCCAGACTGAGGGCTCCGGATTCGGCCGGCACCGCCCCCGCCATCGCCGCCGACGCCACCAGCCTGGTCCCGGCAAAAACCACGTTCCAGTCGATACCCGCCTCCGCATCATCTTCCACCGCTACGGTCAGCTCTTCGAAAAGCAGCCGCACCCGTCGGGTCATGGCACGGTTCTCACGATCGATGAAGGCCGCCACACGGCGCAGTACCTCGGGTGTGTCCGTGACAATCAACATGGCGGCGGCACCCGGCTCGACAACCACCACACCGGCGCGCGAGAGAAAAGGCTGGACGCGTGCACGCACGGCCGCCAGGACATCATGTTTTCCGAAGGAAAGCTCAGTGTTGGAAGTACCGGCAAACCCCTGTCGAGAGGTTGCTCGGCGTTGTCCAAGAGACGCTTCAGCCGACGCCTGCAGCGTCAGGGAGCGCACATCGAAAGCGCGAGTCTCGGTACGATAGAACTCGATGCGATCACCCGCGTAGTGCCACTGCACGCCCAGACGAGCGCCCACGCGGTCGAGCGTGCGTGCCAGAGGCTCAGCCCCGCCATCAAGCATGACTGTTGTGGGGGCGGAATGCGCCGGCGACGACGAGGCAACTTCAAGGCGAGAAATGAAAACCTCGGATGGCAGCAGGCTTTCCGGCCGCACATGAGTCGGAATCCCAGTGGCCCGGGTGACACGCTGTGCAAGAACTGGCAAGGACAAAGGGCCATCATCAAACAACAGGGTCGTATCGACGTTGGCACGCAATGCCGCGGGCAAAGTGACATCGCGCGCCAAAGGCCGGGGCTTGCCTGCCAACCATGGGCGATCGACATCCTGTGCACCCCGATGACGCACAAGCTCGGAAGCTGCGGTAAACCCCTGATGAGCTTCGTCAACACGGCTGCGCGCAGCAACGAAAGCTTCAGTGATTTCGTGCATGCGCTGGCCCAGTGCACAACCCGCCAACAGGCCGGGCATCAAAAGCATGAAAAGCACACGAAACCCGTAAGCCACCCATGCGCCTTTCATGACATGGCCCCCATACCGCTACGACGATCACAGGATTGCGCATGTGGGACAACCCGCAGCACGTGGTTGGAATAGAAGCAGGGTTGCAGTGGCCGGTCGCCCATCTCGGTGGCAGCCAATAGTGCTCGCACAGCTGATTTGAAATCCGCATCGAAGCTGGCCTGCCCCGCCAAGGGAATGTCCACATCGACTGCCCAATGTTCGGCAGCGAACATCCAGCCCGCCGAGAGCGCCCAACGTTCCAGCGCCTGGCGTATGGTGTGGTCAGCCGGGCTGACAGAAAAATAAACCGCCGATGCAGGCTCCGGCGGAACAGTGCCCTGAACAAGCACTTGCGGCACTGCGCCCGACGGCGGGAGAGGTTCAGTCGACGACACCACGCTGCGCTGAAGGGGCGTTGTATCCAGGCCGGGCACAGAGGCCGCGCCCGATTCGGCCCCTTCCGCAAGACGGTTGCTGGCAGTGACCGGCACGGGTGCAGGGGTTTCAGCAGCACCCACAGGCTGTGTTTCCGGCACAGGCATCGCGCGTCCCCGGACAACAGCGCTCGCGACCGGGGATGGTGCACCGGCAACACCCGTGTCATATTCTGGATAGGATTCGTGCTGGGGGCGCCGGATGCCACCGCGTAGATGGCCACCGCGCAGTTCAAGCTGCTTGTATATCCCTTCAAGCACCATGTATGGGCCGTCACGCCGGTAAGCCAGCGGCCGCCAGCCCGCCGCCCTGACATCGAATATTGCCGGCCAGGCGCCCTCTGGCGCAAACTGCAGCCACATGCGCTCGCCATCGTCGAACACCTGTACAGGCATGATTTCCGGATCACCCGACAGCTGCCAGTCAAACCTGTAATGTGCATAAGCGCCTGCACCGTTTTTGGACGCAACGCCCAGACCCACAGCTGCCCCCCCTTCCATGGGCCGGGGCCAGGACCAGTGCGGCCACGGCCCGGCCGGGTCAACCGCACAGCCGGAGAGGACGAAAGGCAACAGAAGCAGAAGACGTAAAATGAACATGGTCTGGGCTCGAGATAAGTTTTGCGCTGCCGGCCTGGCCGGCGATCGAGACCATCATGCCGCCACAGCCAAAGCGGCACCAGACTGAGATATACGAACGGATTCTTTGATCAGACGGACGTCTGCGACCCCGTAGAAACCACCTTGCCCCCTTGACCGGGCACCGAATAATGGCAGCCCACCTCAACGAAAAAGGGCCCGAATCTGGCAAATCATGCCATCATCGGGCCCCTTCTTGCTGTTAAGCGCCAGCCTGCCTTAACGCTTCATGATTTTCCCAGCTTCGGTGCTGGCCGATTTCAGCGTCGTCATGGCAGGCTGATTGCCAGCCAGCGCATGCGTGATCTGTTGATGGAACATATCGCGGATTTCGGGGTAATTCTTGACGCGGAAGCCCCGCGACGCTTCGCCCGGCGTGCCTGCATAAGCCGCCACGACCTGCGACCACTGATCCAGTTTTCGGTAGTAGGATTTATCAGTTTCTTCGTAGGCCTGCTGGGTCAGGGGCAAGTAGCCGGTTTCCTGGTACCAGCGAGCCGCCTGCTTGGGCTGCGCCAAATGCGACAGAAAGGCGGCAGTGGCATTGTCGGCTTCCTTGGACTGCCCTGAAATCACCCACAGGGCTGACCCGGAAAGGAAGGGGTTGCCAGGTTCTTTGGTGACTTCCGGATAATACGGAATGCCGGTTACGCCAAAATCAAGCTTGGATACTGAGCGGAATTCGCCCAGATTGCCTGACACAGACAGCAGCACGGCACATTCGCCCTGAGCAAACCGGCGCGTAGCCGCTTCGTTGAATTCAGGCTTGACCATGAGTTCAGAGCGAACCCAGCTGATCATCATCGACAAATGCCGGACAAACATGACGTCGAACATGAAGGCCGGGGTGCCTCGCCCCTTGAGCCCATTGCTTTCCGACGTATAAGGCTGCTTATTGACGGCGGCAAGGTTTTCCAGGTTGATGGAAACGGGCTGATCGCTGGTAAGCGGACACGTACGCGAGCCATTATTGGCCAAGGTGACGAGCTGATCCTGCAGGCCGCTCCAGGAGCGTTCCGGCTTGGGCGTCAGCTTGGCCTTCTTGAAGGCATCGACGTTGTAGTACATGATAGGGACTTCTGCCATGTAGGGAAAAGCGACCAGACGGCCCTTGCTGTCACGCGCGAAGGAATTTTCGCCTGATAGAAACCACTTGGCATCCTTGATGGGATGGGTGGCCAGCAGCGCGTGCAAAGGCTGTACGTAGGAGCGCACCGCGCTATCAGGGGCGCGGTTCTCTTCCAGTTGCGCCAAATGCGGTTTATCTTCCCGTTTCTTGGCACCAGCAATGGCCTTTTCAATCTCGCCAAGAGACGCAAAGGCTTTCAGGCGTACCTTGACATCGCTCTGTGAACGATTGAAGTCGTTCACCTGGCTTTCGAAAACCTTGGCGTTGTGGGGATGCAGTGCATGCCATACCCGGATTTCCGTAGCTGCCGAAGCTGCAAATGACAGCGTGAGGGCAACCGTAGCGGATGCCCACGCGAACGCGCGCGCCGGCCTGGCGCGGCGGGCATACCTTGATCGATTCATAAGTCGTTCAACCCAGAAATGGAAACTCAGGTTCCGGTCGGCGGCCGCTGATCAGGTCAGCCAGTGCCTTGCCCGAGCCGACACCCATTGTCCACCCAAGCGTACCGTGCCCTGTGTTCAGATAAAGATTAGAAATGCGGGTCCGCCCAATGAGGGGGACGTTGGAAGGGGTTGCCGGACGCAACCCCGACCAATAGCATACATTATCAAAATCAAGCGCAGATGGAAATAGATCGCGAGCCAGCCGCAACATCTGTTCACAGCGGGCCGTACTGAGCGCCCGGGAATAGCCGCTCAGCTCGGCGGTGCCCGCCATACGCAGACGTGACCCCAGGCGACTGTAAACGATCTTATGTTCGCTATCCGTCAGGCTGACCGTAGGCGCTGCAGCGGTGTCGATGACATTGAAGGTGGCCGAATACCCCTTGGCCGGATAGACCGGGCAAGACACCCCCAGGGGGTTTACAAACGCTGGGGTATGCGCACCCAATGCCGCGACATAAGCATCGGCACGCAGCTGCTGATACTGACCGTCAGGCCCTATGATTTCAGCCGCGTGGATGCTTCCGCCTGCACTGATGAACCGGCTCAGCTGCGTAGCGTAGCGGAACTCGACCCCCGCCGCTGCGGCCATACGTGCCAGTTCCTGCGTAAACAAGAAGACATCACCTGATTCGTCTTCAGAGGTGTAATCGCCGCCCACAATAGCATGACGCACTTGCGCCAGCGCCGGCTCAAGCTGGACGACCTCGTCTGGGCTGACGATACGGCGGTCCACACCATGGTCTCGCATCACCTCGGCCAGCTTCTGCGAACTTTCGAATTCTGCGCTGCTGCGATAGAAATTCAGAATGCCCCGTTCAAGATGGTCGTACTCGATGCCGAGGTCACGCCGCATCTCGCGTAAAGTGCGGCGGCTGTATTCCGCCATCGCAACCAGCGCGGTCACATTGCGGCCGAGCCGGGCGGGGAGGCATTCCCGCAAGAACATCATCCCCCACCACCACTGCCGTGGATCAAGCCGGGGCCGGAAAAGCAAGGGTGCGTCATCGCGCAGCAGCCATTTCAGCAGTTTGGCAGGTGCCTGTGGATTGGCCCAAGGTTCTGCATAGGAAACCGAGATCTGACCCCCATTGGCGCGGCTGGTTTCCATGCCGGCTTCAAGCTGCCTGTCCACCACCACAACTTCGTGCCCGGCTTCCCGAAGCCACCATGCCGTGGAAATGCCAATGATGCCACTGCCCAATACCGCGATCTTCATGTGCTGTACCCCGCTGCCGTCCGCCCCGCGCGGACGGGACGGAACTGGTTGCCGATGTGTCGCCTTGGTTCAGGCCGCATCCGCCGCCGTGGTGAAAGCGTCGGCAAAGAATTCGCTTTCCGGAAGACCGCAATCATCGATGAAATCGCGCCTGGCGCTATCTACCATGATGGGCGCACCACAGGCGTAGACCTGATGACCGGAAAGGTCGGGAAAGTCTTCCATCACTGCCTTGTGCACAAAACCACTGCGACCCTTCCAATTGTCCTCCGGCATGGCGTCCGATACAACCGGCACATACTTGAAATCGGGCAAGGAGGATTCCCATTCCTGGGCCAGGGCCTGCATATAGAGATCAACAGGACGCCGCCCCCCCCAATACAGGCGCACCGGCCGGCTGTCGCCAATGGCGGCCATATGTTCGATCATGGCCTTGATGGGCGCAAAACCGGTGCCGCTGGCGAGGAAAACCGCCGGCTTGTCGCTTTCACGCAGGAAAAAGGAACCTAATGGCGCTTCCACCCGCAGGATTTCTCGCAGCTTCATCTGTGTGGCGCCTGTGCCGAACACGTGATCGGTGAACGCGCCTCCGGGTGTATGGCGTATATGCAATTCCACCAGATTGGATTCATTGGGAGGAGTCGCCATGGAATAACTGCGATGCCGGCCGTCCTTAAGGATGAAATCCAGATACTGCCCCGGGTAGTACCGGAAAGGATCAGAGGCTGGCAGCTGCAGCTTGATCACCATGATGTCATCGGCAAGCTGGTCGATGCTCATGACCCGCGACGGCATCTTGCGAATCTGGATATCGCTGGCCATACGCACTTCATGAGCTTCGATCGTCATGTCCGAGAGCGGCCGCGCCTGGCAAAAAAGCGTGTAGCCCTGCTCGAGTTCTTCCTGGGAAATGATTTGCCCAGGGGCGGCGCCGGCGTCGTAATCCCCCGCCACCACTTTGCCCTTGCAGGTCGAGCATGCCCCGTTTCGGCAGCTGTAGGGCAACACGAAGCCCGCAGCCAGGGCAGCATCGAGCACTGACTGCCCATCTTCGACGGTAAATTCATGTTGGCTGGGCAGTACGGTAACCTTGAAACTCATGTCGCTGAAAAGTCCGGTAAAAGTTCAGATGGCGTCATTTTATGACGATAGTCGCAACAGCCTGGGCTGACGGACCCTGAGCGTTAGGGCCTTGCCCTTGCGAGCGCGCTTACCAATGTAATCACCCAGAGCCTCCATGCTCAATTCCACGTCGGTTTCCTTGTTGCGATAAATGCCTCGTGCCAGTACCCCTTGCGGCCCGACGGCGACCCACTGCGCCAGGATATCGCCCTCTTCCAGCCCCATGAGCTGGGTGCCTCGACCCCCTGTCATGGTCTTGAGTTCCGCCAGCGGCACGACCAGAAAGCGGCCCTTCTTCGCCAGCATGGCCAAATGGGTATCGTCCGGGTGCAGCAACAAGGGCTTCATCCAGGCATCGCCCTTCTCAAGAGAAAAAAACTGCTTGCCGGCGCGTTGTCGCGTGGTTAGGTCAGCGTGCCTGACAATAAAGCCATGGCCGCTCTGCGCTGCCACGACATAGCGATTTTCGGCCGGCCCGGCCACCACGTGCACGATACGCGTACCCGGTTCTATATCCACCATTGAGGTGATCGGCTGCCCGTCGCCGCGGGCGGAAGGCAGGCTGGACACGGCCACTGTGTAGACCCTGCCGGTGCTGGAAAACGCCACCAATTCGTGTGTGCTCAAGCATTCAATGGCATCGTACAGGGAATCACCCGCCTTGAAGGAAAACTGGCTGGCGTCATGGCCATGGCCCTGGCGCGAACGCAGCCACCCCTTTTGCGAGACGATGACTGTAACGGGCTCTTCGACCACCCGTGTTTCCAGCACGGCGCGCTCGGCAGCTTCAATGAGGGTGCGGCGATCATCCCCGAATTCCTTGGCGTCGGCCTCGATCTCGCGAACCATCAAGCGCTTGAAGGCGTTCGGGTTATCGAGTAGTTCTTGCAGTTTCTTCTGCTCATCGCGCTGGCGCTGCAATTCCTGTTCGATACGGATGCCTTCCAGCCTGGCCAACTGCCGCAAGCGCATTTCAAGAATGTCTTCGGCCTGACGCTCCGTCAATTTGAAGCGTTCCATCAGCGCCGCCCGGGGTTCATCCGATTCGCGGATCGTCTGAATCACTTCATCGACGTTCAGATAGACCACCATGCGCCCTTCCAGCACATGGATGCGATCCGTGACCTTGTCGAGACGGTGCTGCGTACGCCGCGTCATGGTGTCTGCACGGAAGGACAGCCATTCGGTCAGCATATTGCGCAAACTGGTCTGACCCGGCCGGCCGTCCCGCCCTATGCAGACGAGGTTGATCGGTACGCTGGATTCCATACTGGTCTGCGCCAGCAAGACCGTCACCAGTTCATCACGCCCGATACGGCTGCTTTTAGGTTCGAACACCAGACGCACGGCCGCTTCCTTGCCTGATTCATCCCTTACGGTATCCAGCAGGCTCAGCATCAGCGCCTTGGTCTGCTGCTGCTCGGTGGACAACGTCTTCTTGCCGGTTTTCACCTTGGGGTTGGTACGTTCTTCGATTTCCTCAAGGACTTTTTGGGTGGACGTGCCCGGCGGCAATTCAGTCACCACCATTTGCCACTGCCCACGCGCCAGCTCTTCGAAATGCCAGCGCGCGCGGGCCTTTAACGAGCCTCGCCCCTGCTCGTAGATCTGCTCAATGTCCTGCGCTGTGGAAATGATCTGCCCACCACCGGAAAAATCGGGGCCAGGCACCAGGCGATAGAGCTCTTCGTCGCTTAAACGAGGCTGCCGGATCAGGGCTACGCAGGCCCCGGCAATCTCGCGCAGATTGTGCGAGGGAATTTCGGTCGCCATGCCGACAGCAATACCAGATGCCCCGTTGAGCAGCACGACAGGCAACCGGGCGGGCAGCAGTGCGGGTTCTTTCTGGCTGCCATCATAATTAGGCAGAAAATCGACCGTACCTTCGTCAAGTTCGTCGAGCAGAATACGGGCAAACGGTGTCAGCCGCGCTTCGGTATAACGCATGGCTGCCGCATTATCGCCGTCGCGTGAGCCGAAGTTGCCATGGCCATCGATCAGGGGGTAACGCAAAACAAAGCTTTGCGCCATGCGTACCATCGCATCGTAGGCAGCCTGGTCGCCATGCGGGTGATACTTGCCCAGAACATCGCCCACCACACGCGCCGACTTGACCGGTTTGGCACCCGGCCCCAGGCCCATCGCATGCATGGCATACAGAATACGGCGCTGCACAGGCTTCTGGCCATCGGAAACATCAGGCAGCGCGCGCCCTCGCACTACCGATACTGCGTAATCCAGATAGGCCTGTTCAGCGTACCAGGCCAGCGTGATGCTTTCATCATCGGCGGGCATTCCCGCCTGTATCGAATCCATTTAGTCTTTCCTGCTAGTGTCCTGACGTTCTCAGACGTCGACGTCCGCCAGATTGCCCTTTTCTTCCAGCCATTGACGCCGCTGCCCCGATTCGCCCTTACCCATCAACATGCTGAACATCTTCCGGGTATCGCTTTCGCCAGGGTCGCCGTAGCTGACTGGCAGTAGTCGGCGGGTATCGGGATTCATGGTGGTGTCCCAGAGTTGCTCTGCGTTCATTTCGCCCAGCCCCTTGAAACGACTGATGCTCCAACTGCTTTCACGCACACCGTCACTGCGCAGCTTTTCGAGTACAGAATCAAGCTCCGCCTGGTCAAGGCAATACAGCTTGCGCGCCGGCCGCTTGCCGGCCGCCGGAACATCGACCCGAAACAGGGGCGGCCGCGCGACGCAAACATGGCCCGCTTCGATGAGACGCGGGAAATGACGGAAAAACAGTGTCAACAGCAGAACCTGGATATGGGAACCGTCCACGTCAGCATCCGACAGAATGCAGATGCGCCCATAACGCAACCCAGACAGATCAACATTGTCGCCGGCCGCGTGCGGATCGACGCCAATCGCCACAGAAATGTCATGGATTTCATTATTGGCAAACAGACGGTCACGATCGACTTCCCAGGAATTCAGCACCTTGCCGCGCAAGGGCAGGATGGCCTGGAATTCCTTGTCGCGGCCCATTTTCGCCGAACCACCTGCAGAATCACCTTCCACCAGAAACAGTTCAGTACGCGTAGCATCACTGGATTCACAGTCGGTCAGCTTACCGGGCAAGACCGCCACCCCGGAGCTCTTGCGCTTCTCCACCTTCTGCGCCGAGCGGGCGCGCGCCTGAGCCTGGCGAATAGCGCTCTCGGCCAATTTTCGGCCATACTCCACATGGCCATGCAGCCACAGTTCCAGCGCATTCTTGACATAGCTGCTTACCATGCGCACGGCATCGCGACTGTTGAGCCTTTCCTTGATCTGCCCCTGAAACTGCGGATCGAGGACTTTTGCCGACAACACGAAGCTGACCCGCGCGAACACGTCTTCCGACAGCAGCTTTACCCCTTTGGGAATGAGACCATGCAACTCGGCAAAGGATTTCACTGCATTGAACAGACCGTCTCGCAGACCCGCTTCGTGAGTCCCCCCGCCCGTCGTAGAGATCAGATTGACATAGGATTCGCGAACAGTAGGGCCGTCAGCTGTCCAGACGACCACCCACTGCGCGCCCTCGCCTTCGGAATAGGTTTCGTCATCCGGGCCTGCGTAATGGCTGCCCTCGAAAGCCGGCACGATACGCTCGCTGTCGCCGAGCGCCTGCTCAAGATAGCTGCGTACGCCATCGTCGTACTGCCAGGATTGCACATCGCCCGTTTTTTCGTTGCGACACTCGAAGCGCACACCGGCCAACAGGACCGCCTTGCTGCGCAAGCTGTGCAGCAGTTCATTGACCGGAATGGCCGGCGAATCAAAATAGCGCGTATCAGGCCAGACCCGTACGCTGGTCCCCGAAGCCTTGCGAGGCGCCTTGCCGACCAACTTCAAGGGAGTTTCGACCTCTCCGCCCGCAAACACGATCTCGTGAACTGATCCATCGCGCGTCACGCGGACTTCCATGCGCTTCGACAACGCATTGGTGACCGATACACCCACACCGTGCAAGCCACCGGAAAAAGCGTAAGCTCCCCCCGATTTCTTATCAAACTTGCCACCTGCGTGCAGACGAGTGAACACAATCTCGACCACCGGCGCCTTTTCCTGATCGTGCATACCAACAGGTATGCCGCGGCCATCGTCCTCGACCGAGACACTGCCGTCACTATGCAGTGTCACGCTCACACAACGGCCGAAGCCGGCCAGCGCCTCGTCGGCGGCGTTGTCGATGACTTCCTGAATGATGTGCAGGGGATGCTCGGTGCGCGTGTACATGCCGGGGCGCTGCCTGACTGGCTCCAGGCCTTTCAGCACCCGGATCGATGCTTCATCGTAGCGGGATGTGGACAATTGACTTCCGATATTGAGCTTCAGAGAAAGATGTATTTTACGGATATGAGGGCCGCTACGCTGCACGAAGAGGGATTTACAACACGCACGGCAAACACGAATGTCAAAGTTGGGCGCACGAACTGGTCAAACGGCATACTAATGGTATGCTTGCAAAAAAGCCGGCAGCTACTCTTGCACATGCCCGCGCCACGACCGGGCCGGTTATCCCGCCCGAGACCATTTTCCGCATTTATCTTTCATTTTCTTCCTACCATGAGTGATTCCATTAAGCACGTGACGGACGCGTCATTTGAGTCCGATGTATTGAATTCAGAGATTCCCGTCCTGGTGGACTACTGGGCCGAATGGTGTGGTCCTTGCAAAATGATCGCACCGTTGCTGGACGATGCTGCAAACCAGTATCAGGGCCGTGTTATGATCGCAAAGCTGAACGTTGACGACAACCCTGAAACTGCTGCCAAGTTCGGCATACGCGGTATCCCGACGCTGATGCTCTTCAAAGACGGCAAGACCGCCGCCACCAAGGTCGGCGCGCTGTCCAAGTCTCAGCTTACCGCCTTCCTGGACGAATCACTGTAGAACTCATAACCAGAACACCGTTCCCGTGAATCGCGCGAGCCCCTTCAGGGCTCGCCACCCACCGCAAACTATCACCCCCCTCTCTCTTCACCACTCATGCATCTCAATGAATTAAAGGCACTGCACGTCTCGCAGTTGCTCGAAATGGCTGCCAGTCTGGATATCGACAACGCCAGCCGGCTGCGCAAGCAAGAGCTCATGTTCGCCATCATGAAGAAACGCGCCAAGCAAGGCGAGCAGATCTTCGGCGATGGCGTACTTGAAGTCCTGCCCGACGGCTTCGGCTTCTTGCGTTCGCCCGACACCTCTTATCTGGCCAGCACCGACGACATCTACATATCGCCTTCCCAGATTCGACGTTTCAATCTGCATACCGGTGACTCCATCGAAGGCGAGGTACGTACTCCCAAGGATGGCGAGCGCTATTTCGCGCTGGTGAAGGTGGATAAGGTCAACGGCATGCAGCCCGAGGCCATCAAACACCGTATCATGTTCGAGAATCTCACGCCATTGCACCCTGACCGTGTGATGACACTCGAACGTGATATCAAGAGCGAAGAAAACATCACGGGGCGGATTCTCGATATTTTTGCGCCCTTCGGCAAAGGACAGCGTGCTCTCATCGTGGCCAGCCCCAAATCCGGGAAAACCGTGATGATGCAGCATATTGCACATGCCATCACAACCAACTACCCTGATGCGGTAATGATCGTCCTCCTGGTGGACGAACGTCCGGAAGAAGTGACAGAAATGCAGCGCACCGTCCGGGGCGAAGTTGTGGCCTCCACTTTTGATGAGCCCGCGACCCGCCACGTGCAGGTGGCCGAAATGGTCATTGAAAAGGCCAAACGGCTGGTTGAATTGAAAAAAGACGTCGTGATCCTGCTGGACTCGATCACGCGTCTGGCTCGGGCCTATAACACTGTAGTGCCCGCGTCAGGAAAAGTTCTGACGGGTGGCGTGGACGCCAATGCACTGCAGCGCCCCAAGCGCTTCTTTGGCGCCGCACGCAACCTGGAAGAAGGCGGCTCGCTCACCATTATCGGTACGGCACTGATCGAAACCGGCAGCCGCATGGATGAAGTGATCTACGAAGAGTTCAAGGGCACGGGCAATAGCGAAGTGCATCTGGAACGCCGTCTGGCCGAGAAACGGGTCTATCCGGCCATCAATCTGAACAAGTCCGGTACGCGTCGGGAAGAATTGCTCATCAAGCCCGATCTTCTTCAGAAGGTCTGGGTGCTGCGGAAGTTCATTCATGACATGGACGAGATCGAGGCGATGGAATTCATTCTGGACAAGATTCGGGCCACCAAGACAAACGCCGAATTTTTCGACATGATGAAGAAATAAGAATGGCACTTCCAAAACTAGATCAATTCCTGGCGGGTATTCACACCCGCGATCCCCATCAACCCGAGTTCATGCAGGCAGTCCACGAGGTCATGGCGAGCTTGTGGCCCTTCATTGAATCGAACCCTCAGTATGCCGAGCAAGGTCTGCTCGACCGCCTGGTCGAACCCGAACGCGTAATCCAATTTCGCGTCACCTGGCTCGACGATAGCGGCAAGGTGAACGTCAACCGTGCCTACCGCATTCAGCACAGTTCAGCAATCGGCCCCTTCAAGGGCGGCATGCGCTTCCACCCATCAGTCAACCTGTCCATCCTGAAATTCCTGGCTTTCGAACAGACGTTCAAGAACGCTCTGACCACCCTGCCCATGGGCGGCGGCAAGGGCGGCTCGGATTTCGACCCCAAGGGCAAGTCCGACGGCGAAGTCATGCGTTTCTGTCAGGCGCTCATGCTCGAGCTGCATCGCCATCTTGGCCCTGATACCGATGTCCCGGCGGGGGATATCGGCGTGGGTGCCCGCGAAGTCGGCTTCATGGCCGGTATGATGAAGAAGCTTTCCAATTCCGCTGCCAGCGTCTTCACTGGCAAGGGCATCACTTTTGGCGGCAGCCTGATCCGCCCGGAAGCCACCGGGTACGGCACGGTCTACTTCGCCGAAGAAATGCTCAAGCACACCCAGCAATCGCTTGAAGGCTTGAAAGTGGCGGTCTCCGGTTCGGGCAATGTCGCACAGTACGCCATTGAAAAGTGCATGCATATGGGTGCCAAAGTGGTGACAGCCTCTGATTCACAGGGCACAGTCTTCGATCCCGCCGGGTTCACGCCACAAAAACTGGCTGTACTCTGCCGTATCAAGAACAGTGACCGTGGCCGGGTAGAAGACTACGCGAACGAACTCAAGCTCGAATATCAATGCGGCAAACGCCCATGGCACGTGCCCGTGGACGTTGCGCTGCCCTGCGCCACCCAGAACGAACTCGAACTCGAGGACGCTAGGCAGCTCATCAAAAACGGCGTACGTTGCGTGGCAGAAGGCGCCAACATGCCTACGGCTCTGGACGCAGCACACGCCTTCATCGATGCCGGTATCCTTTATGCGCCAGGCAAGGCAAGCAATGCGGGCGGCGTGGCCGTATCAGGCCTAGAAATGAGCCAGAACGCCCAACGCCTGTGCTGGACACGCGAACAAGTGGACATCAAGCTGCATGCCATCATGCGTGACATCCACGAAAACTGCGTACGCCACGCCCCTCGCGGCAAGGTGGTGAATTACGTAGACGGTGCCAACGTCGCCGCCTTCGTAAAAGTGGCCGATGCGATGCTGCAGCAAGGCATCTACTGACCCTTTCCAGCTATGGAAACAGGGTCCCCGGCCGGGTACCCTTTTCCCCCTACTGCCCTTCAAGTCCCTTCCAGTTTCAATGCTTCCCTGACGGCGTATTGATTTCTTTTACCTGGGGCTCATCGAAATCACCTTTCACCCGATATTCCACTGACATCGCTTTGCCCAGCGGGTTCTTCAGCAACCACTGTGTCAGGAAGGCGCCAATACCGACGATGGGATTGACAGCAATGCCGGCAGCGATCGCCGCGCCGCTGACATCGAGATTGGGCACTACGACAGCCTGCAGGTCCAGCTTTTCTTTGGGCAGATCCACATCCCCCGCGATCATGATTGTCCCTACGGGACCCACCACACGATAGTTCTCGCTATGCAACACACCCGCATGCAGCTTCAGATTTCCCCTCAGTTCGTCGAAAGGAAAGCCCTGCTGCATAAAGCTGGTTGGATTCCAGTCAAGGGTGGCCAGGCGTTTGACCGACTGCAATGAAAGCATTTCCAGCAAACGTGCGGACCTTGAGCCTACACTGAGAAATCTGCCCTTGAACAGTTCAACGTTGACATCCCCATAAAGCGCCGCTCGATCAAAACGCCACGGAATATCACGCCATTCGACGGAGCCCTGCACCTGACCATGGCCGTCACGCATCAAGTCCTTGAAACCAGCCTGCTCCAGATACGCACCCAGATCGTCAAAAAGGGCAACGGCTTGTATAGTCAGACCCCGCTGCGGACCATCGAGTCGCCAGACACCGCTGCCTTTGAGGCTGGCGTGCGGGCTTGCTAATTCGAGTTGCTCAAGCTTCCACAGACGCCCACGTGATTCGTTCACACCCACCAGAGAAAGCGCGCCCACTTCACGCCCATAAAGGCGTAGACGGCCAACCTTCAGGCGGATCGCGGGAAAGTCGATTTTTTCGTCGAGATGCGCCGGAGCCGCCTTATCGCTGCCATTCCCGGCCGCCTGCTGGCCATCGGCCTTCCCTTCACCCGTCACACCCAACGCCAGCCGCTCGAACTGCGCCTCCACCTCACCTTGTATGCGGCCTTGGGCTTCCCGCCAGAACAAGGTACCCGCAGTCTGCGTGGAGCTGATATCAACGCGCCAACGCTCCCCTTCAGGTCGACGGGCCGTGAAGGTCAGGCGATCGAGATTCATGCCGAACACCCGGGCGGTGTCAGCCTGCAGCCGCAAGTCGCGCAAGGGCGGCAATACAGCGGCGTGCCCCGTCGTGGTGGCCAGAGTTTCGAGGCGGTCAAAAAGATCGCGCCACGCGTCAATGTCCATGTTTGGTGCTTGCACGTCTATCGCCAACCCATGGTCTGGAGGCTTGGCCTTACCTCGAAGATTAATGGCTCCGGCATGAAAACCTGTGTTGCTATCCCGCTTGTCCCGTAACAGGAACTGTGCATTGAAATGCTTGCCAAGATGCAGGTCGAAGACTGCATCGGCCCGCCCTTTGGCTGGTTTCCATTGCGCGTGCAGCGGCAGCTTTTCCCCTGCACGTTTTGCCATGGGAGCAGGCAGATCGATGACGATGCCTTCCATGGACGCCTCAACCCGCACGCCATAGGAACCGGTTTCGTCCCGCTGCACCTTGAGCAGATAGGGAGTGGATCCCTGCAAGGATTTGGAGAACTCATCCTGCAGGAAGGATGTCAAGGCTTCCGCGCTCATCCTGCCATTGAAATCCAGACCTTGCTGCCCCTTACCCACACCCCCAGTCACAACGACCGGCCCGCCGAGCAACTGGGCTTTCAAACCTGCGACACTCATGGCTTCATCAGTGAATTGCAGACTCCCGTTCAGGCTGGAAAGCGGCGGTATCCCATCACTGAATTGCAAACTGCCGTTCTTGAAAACGACTTCCCCCTGTACCTGAGTGGCATCGGTGTCGTAAAGCGGAATGGTGAGCGCAATCGGCACCTTCCAATGTCCCCGTGCGCGCGCGTCCTCGAAGAGGCCATCCAGTAGTTGCGACAGTGGGGATGTACGGATCAAGGACAGGAATGCCGTAGCATCCGCCTGGCCTGTGCCACGGATCTCCAGAACCGAATTCTGTTCAATGTTGGGAATATGCGCCTGCACTTTTTCCAGGCCTATGCGCTGCCCGCCCGGCCGCATCTGCATGGAATCCGCACTTATCTTCAAATCCACCCGGTGCAGCTGCGCATGGCCGTTCAGCTCTTCCAGCCTTGGCCATCCTGGCGGGCCCACCGCATCAGCGGGTGCATAATCGATTATTGCCCCCTGAACCGTGCCTCCTACGTAGAAATCCCCACTTTCCGGCTGATCCCCAAAAGGGAAGTGCGACAGATCGCCCTTAAGCCGCAAGGCGGCGTCCGTCAGGCGCCCAGCCAGCAATCCTCGCTGCATCCAATGGCGCGCATCCTCGTCGACCCAATAGGGCAAATACCTCACTATCGCGGCCAGCTCGGCACGTAAAAAACGGCCTTGCACATCGACTCTACCGGCGTCACCGCTGCCTGCTTGCCAGCTGCCTGCCAGATCAAGGTCCATATCAGGGTTGCGCAGCTGCAAACGATCCGCCTGCACCTGCAGGCCGGCGACCGTATCCCGAGCCAGCTCGGCACTCAATGCAAGGTCATTGAAAACCAACGGCGCGTCAAAGTCCTCAGGCGCCTCAATGCCCAGGCCTCGCATGCGCAGGGCAACGCGAACAGCTTGACTGGGCTTGGATGTTTCAACCGCCCGGCTGAGTTGGCCTCGTGCATCAGGCGCTGACCAAAGCGCGTGCAGGGCCGACCACGGCCCTGCAATGTACAGGCTGGCGGATGCTGCCTGAACCCCCAGCCCCTGCTGCGGTCGCCAGACCCCATGCTCGATGGTCACTTTGGATACATGCTGCCCCAACTGGCCGTTCACCACATCCTGCCAGCCCAGCCAACTGACTTCCCCTGCTTCCAGCAGCGTATAGACATCAAACCAAGGGCTCCAGTTGGCCGGCTGCATGCCTTCCACATTCACATGGAAGCTCCCGCTCAGACCATCAAGCTTGAGTGCCCCCCCCTCTTCCAGGCGCACTCGCAGCTCGCCTTGCAGAGCAAATGATTCACCGAGGCTGGGCGGTGGCCGAGCCTGCATTGAAAATACATGTTGGTTTCCATCCCTGCCGAAAACCAGGAACACATTGCGAAGCTCCAGCGGCACAGCCCCTCGAGATGCATCGAGCCAATGTATGCTGGCATTGGAGAACTGCACATTATCCTGACGGGCCAGCCACTGCAGCAGATCGACGTCTGAAGGCTCGTTGCCCGAAGCTTCGGCTTTGTTATTGCCATTCGTGACATGACGCCCCAGGACGCTCAGCCGATCATCACGATCACGCTGCACGGACAAGGCAACCCCGTCGGCGCGCAAGCCCAGAAAACGTGGCTTCCCAACGATAAGGCTGGGCCATGCCACTACGGCATCGAGAGATGGAATAGCCAGCAGCAGCTGCCCATCGGCGTCGTACAGGCTGGCGTCTCGCAGGACGATGCGCGGGTGCCTCCCGCCCCATTCAGCCGTGACCTGGCCGAGCTGCAACTGCATCGACAACATGGCGGAGAGTTCACGCTGCAGTGGCTCGCGCCAATGATCGATATTTGGCAGCAGCCAATAGCGCATGCCAATGAAGGCAATCGCCACGAGGACATAGCACCCGAGCGCCAGGAGACCCAGCCATTTCAGTAGGCGGCGGAATGTTTGCTGCACGTTGATGTACGGAAGGCTCGCCGGCACCGCCGGTTTGCAGTATCTTTTCGGGCTTGTACCGCCCTTCCGGATTATTCCCTCGTTATGACGCGAACCATTATATTAGAGCCCGCCCTCGCATGGTCAGGTGCATTGCGCCGCAAAGTCGACGCCCATCCTGA
>JBAYOJ010000015.1:0-19512 GCA_041678385.1 Burkholderiaceae bacterium
CAGATGCACGTCCAGGAAGACGCGCTGCCGATGCCGGTTCAAGCCTACACCGGTTTCCAGCGCGACCGGCAACCCCGCCACGATATTCTGCTGGAACAAGGCCTCTACGCCTACGCCGTGATCGCTGTCTACGCCCAATGACGAAGTGAAACGCCGTGCAGGGGACTCGGACACCTGCACGCGCACGGGTAGTTCCAACTCGCCATCCGGTAATTCCCGACGCACGGCTTCATCGGCATCCAGCGTGACAAAGGCACCTCGGAAAAACCGGGTGGATTGCAAGGCCTGCTGCCATTCATCCAGGCGGTCCTGTTCGTAGGGATCACCCTCGGAATAACGGACGTAGCGATTGATGAGGCTTTCCGGCACCCTGCGCAGACCGATGACCTTCAGTGGACCCATACGGACGCGTGGGCCGCTGTCAATTTCCACGGCCAGGTCTGCTTTGGCCGCTTCTGCATCGACAGTCGCCTGCGAATGTTTGATCCGCGCGAAATAGAAATCGCGGGTATTGATTTCATCGAGCAAGGTGGTTTTGGCGTTGCTCCATTCGCTGTTGATGAAGATTTCGCCGGTTTCCAACGGCCAGGCCGCCCGCGCCTGCTGCACACGCCCTTCAAAATCAGGCCTGGCCACCTGCCCGTCGAAGCTGAGGTCGACCCGTCGCACTTCGGTACGAGGGCCGGGTTCGATGATGATGTCCCAGGTTTCACCGGCGTAATCCTGGCCGACTTCCAGCGTGACCACAGGCGAAAAATAGCCCTGGGTTTCCAGGGCCGACACCGTGGCATCGTGCGCACGGCGCCTCAGACGCTCGACTTCCCCGCCATCCTGGTCTTCGGCAAGCCGTGTGATTGCCTCAACGGCGCCGTTAATGGATACCAGGGCAGCGGGCGGAACGCCGCCGGGGTCTATGACGACTTCGGGGCGTTCCGCCCATGCATGCCCCGATATCCCCAGAGCCGCCACCAGCCAAACGACGTAGGCGCGCATATCAGCCTTTGCGAGCCACCACTGTCGGCGCAAACGCCGCCCGGTCCGGGGGCAGGATCGCCACATTGGCGGCAAGTGCCCGCGCAATGCCGTGATAAGCCTTTGCCGCGTCGCCTTCCGGCTCGGCGACCACGGTTGGGTGACCTGAATCGGTCTGGCTGCGTATGCTCATTTGCAGTGGCAGCGCACCCAACCACGGCACGTGATACTGAGCCGCCATTTCGCGGCCGCCGTGTTCCCCGAAAATGTGTTCCGCATGCCCGCACTTGGAACACACGTGTACCGACATGTTCTCGACGATGCCCAGCACAGGCACGTTCACTTTCTGGAACATGCGCAAGCCACGACGCACGTCGGCCAGGGCGAGGTCTTGCGGGGTCGTGACAATCATGGCCCCTGAGAGGGGTACTTTCTGAGCCATGGTCAGGGCGATATCACCTGTCCCGGGGGGCATGTCGATCAGCAAATAATCGAGGTTATCCCACTTGGTCTGCGTCAGCAGCTGGGTCAGCGCCTGGGTCACCATGGGACCACGCCAGATGGCCGGCGCGTCTTCATCGATCAGAAAGCCGATGGAATTGGCCTGCAGGCCGTGTCCCATCACCGGCGCCATCATCTTGTTGTCAAGATTGGCGGGTTTTTCGGATACCCCCAACATGATGGGCACGCTGGGCCCGTAAATATCGGCATCCAGCAAGCCGACGCGTGCTCCTTGTCGGGCCAGGGCCAGGGCGACATTGACGGCTGTCGTGCTCTTGCCAACCCCCCCCTTGCCTGAAGCCACGGCAATGATATTGCGGACATTGGGCAAGGGGCGCAGCCCGGATTGCACCGCATGCGTGGCAATCCGGGCATCCAGACGGATCTCGCCGGGTTCCAGGCCTGCATCCCGCAATGCGGTTTCAATTCGTTGCACCAATTCAGGATCACCATTGTGCGTTGGGTAGCCCAGCGGTACAGTTAGTGATACGCGCTGCCCGTCCATGCGAATATTGCAGGTTTCCGGATTGACATCCAGTGTCTTGCGGGTGTTGGGATCCAGCACGCTTTCAAGGGCAGTCACAACTCGATCAGGATTCACACTCATAGCATTTCCAGTTCTGAACAGGATCAAGAATACCGGATCGAGGGAACTTTTTTCCCACGAGGGTTTCTCAATCGATACGATGAATACATTTAATCAGATTATCCGCGGCATCTTGTTTTTCGTGCTGGCCATCTTCGGCATGGCAATGGCGGCCATTTTCATGGTCTCTACTGCAATCGCCGTTGGCATCCTGTACGTCGTTGCACGCGTCAAGGGCAGGCCCTTTGGCGTCAGGACGTACTGGGAAGAACGACGCCGGCCCTACCAGGCCAAACAGGCGTTCCGGCCCAAGGATGTCACAGACATCGAAATGCGCGAAATCCCATAGCGTGGTTGCCAACGCAAACCAAATATCACGGACCGTCACACTTTAAGGCGAAGTCCCGGTCCAGCTTTGTATCTCCACGCCATTTTCGGGGTATGGCGAGCAGCTTGCGCACAGCCGGCTAAAATTGGACTTTTGATCCTCTTCCCACCCCGATATATGTCCCGTACCCTGTTCGTCACCACCGCCCTGCCCTACGCCAATGGTTCTTTCCATATCGGCCACATCATGGAATACATCCAGGCCGACATCTGGGTGCGGTCCATGCGAATGGCAGGCCATACGGTGCATTTCGTCTGCGCCGACGACGCGCACGGCGCCCCCATCATGCTCAAGGCCGAAGCCGAGGGCATCACGCCGCAAGCGCTGGTGGCCCGTTACGCTGCCGAGCGTCCGCAGTATCTGAACGGTTTCCATGTTGCCTTCGACCACTGGCATTCCACCGACACGCCCGAAAACGTCGAACTGTCGCAAACCATCTACCGCCGGCTGAAAGATGCAGGTTTCATCTACAGCAAGGATATAGAGCAGTTCTACGACCCCGTGAAAGGCATGTTTCTGCCCGACCGCTACATCAAGGGCGAATGCCCCCACTGCCATGCCAAAGACCAGTATGGCGATGCCTGCGAAGCCTGCAGCACTGTGTATTCACCCACCGAACTGATCGACCCCTATTCCACGCTCACCAACGCCAAGCCGGTATTGCGCAGCTCCGAACATTTCTTTTTCCGCCTGTCCGACCCCCGCTGCGTGGAGTTTCTGCGCGATTGGGTCGCCGGCACCAACACCAAAGGCGACAAGCGTCTGCAGCCTGAAGTGCTGGCCAAGACGCGCGAATGGCTGGGCGGCAACGACAACGAAGCCAATCTGGCCGATTGGGACATTTCCCGCGACGAACCCTACTTCGGGATTCCCATACCTGACGCGCCGGGCAAGTATTTTTATGTCTGGCTTGATGCGCCCATCGGCTACCTGGCATCCCTCAAGGCCTATTGCGAAAAAGTTGGCCTCGACTTCTATGGTCTGCTGGATCCGGCCAGCGGCACCGAACAAGTGCACTTCATCGGCAAGGACATCGTCTACTTTCATGCCTTGTTCTGGCCTGCGATGCTGAAGTTCGCCGGTTTGAAGACGCCCGACGCACTGAACGTGCATGGCTTCATCACGGTCAGCGGCGAAAAGATGTCAAAAAGCCGTGGCACCGGTATTTCGCCCATGCGCTACCTTGAAATCGGCATGGACGCCGAATGGATGCGCTACTACATCACAGCCAAGCTCAACTCCCATGTTGAAGATCTTGATTTCAATCCCGACGACTTCGTTGCGCGCGTCAACAGCGACCTGATCGGTAAATATGTGAACATTGCCAGCCGCGGAGCCAACTTCATCAGCAAGTTGTTCGACGGCAAGCTGGCCTACGTCGGCGACACCAGCACCATGCAGGAAGAACTGGCGGCAGTGGCCGACCAGGTGCGCAACGATTTCGAGTACCGCGAGTACGGTCGCGCTATCCGCCGCCTCATGGCCCAGGCCGACCTCATTAACCAGGCTTTCGACGCTGCCCAGCCCTGGGTACTGGCCAAAGGCATCCAGTCTGCCGACGACGCCACCCGCGCCAGGCTGCAGGACATCTGCTCAAGAGCACTGGCCGGTTTCAAGGCGCTGTCCGTCATGCTGACGCCTGTCATGCCCGCCTTGACCCGCCGTGTGGCGCACGAGCTTTTCAGTGGAACGCGTGATTTCACCTGGTCGGACGCCAGCGTGCTACCCACGGCCATCGCCCCGTTCAAGCACTTGATGCAGCGTGTCGACCCCAAAATGCTCGATGCCCTCTTCGAGCCCCCCGTCGAAGCGCCGGTCACCCCGGGCGGCGAAGCCATTGCCGATACCATCGACATCAAGGATTTCGCCAAGGTCGATCTGCGCATTGCACGCATCGTCGCTGCCGAAGAAGTCGAAGGCTCCGACAAGTTGTTGCGGCTCACGCTGGATGTGGGCGAAGGCCGTCACCGCCAGGTATTTTCGGGCATCAAGGCCAGCTACCAACCCGCCGACCTGGTCGACAAGCTGACTGTCATAGTCGCCAACCTTGCGCCACGCAAGATGCGCTTCGGCGTTTCTGAAGGCATGGTGCTGGCGGCCAGTCACGCCGATGCCAAAACGGATGCCGGCATCTACGTACTTCACCCGTGGCCCGGCGCACAGCCAGGCATGCGCATCAGCTGACGATGCACATGTTGAGTTCCGGTGTTGATTCGCTCGCAGCGGCGCCGGCATGCCGCAAATGAAAGACGGCCTGCCACTGCAAGGCGATCATGGCCCCGGCAACGGTGAACGACAAGCGGCCAGCTTCCGCAGCACCATGGTCAGCGTGGTGCTCAATACCACCCTGTCCATTGCACAGTTCGTCATCGGCATCCTGGGCAATTCCGCTGCCCTGGTTGCCGATGCCATCCACTCGCTGTCTGATCTGCTGTCGGACTTCATCGTGCTCCTGGCCAATAAGCACAGTGCCAAGGCGCCGGACGATGATCACCCCTACGGCCACCATCGCTTCGAAACGGCCGCTTCGCTGGCCATCGGCGTGTTGCTCATCGCCGTAGGCCTGGGCATGCTGTGGTCAGGCTATCCCAAGCTCACGTCTGGCGAACCCCTGCCGCCCGTGCACAAGGCCGCGCTATGGGCGGCGATTTTCACTTTGGCAGCCAAGGAACTTCTGTTCCGCTATCTGCTGCGGGTGGGCCGGCGGGTACGTTCCACCATGCTGATTGCCAATGCCTGGCACGCCCGCTCCGACGCTGCGTCGTCCCTGGTGGTAGCCGTGGGCATTGCAGCCAGCCTGGCCGGTTTGCCTCTGGCTGACCCCCTGGCGGCCCTGGTCGTCGGGCTGATGATCACACGCATAGGCTGGCGCTTTTTTTCAGATGCCTTTCACGACCTCACAGACCGTGGCGTCGATGCCGAAACGGAAGCGCGCATACGCGGTCACTTGCTCGACACGCCGGGTGTGCTGGGCATACACGGCCTGAAGACGCGCAAAATGGGTGACATGATCTGGGTAGAAGTTGACCTGGAAATGGACGGTAGCCTGTCGATACAGGAAGGCCATGATATTGCGGTGGCCGCCCGGCGCCGGGTCATGCAGCAGGAAGCCGTACTCGACGTCATGACCCACTTCGACCCCGTGAGAGTACCTGGCCAGAAATCTTGAACATCAGCGCGACTCCTTGGCAGCCGCAAAGCTGCCCGGCGTCGCCCCGAAGAACCGGCGGAACGATGCGATGAATGACGAAGTTGACGCATAGCCGCAGGCAAGCGCAACGTCGGTGACGCTATCGCCCTTTTCCAGCAGGGGCAAAGCATGCAATAGCCGGGCGCGCAGCCGCCATTCCCTCATATTCATGCCGGTGTCGCGCTGAAACAGGCGCTCAAGCGTGCGGATGGAAATTCCCATGGACCAGCACCAGTCTGCACGTCTCAGCGGTCGCTGCGGCGTGGCAAGCATGGCCTCACATAAATCACGCAACCAGCCTTCCGGCGGCCAGGGCAGAGAAAACGACACGCGGTCAGCGGCCTGCATCAGATCAAGCATGACCCTTACCAGGCGCCCCGGGGCACCGCCTTCGTCGTACTCTACAGGCAGCCCGGAAAAATGGCGGATCATTTCCCGCAGTAAATCAGAAACCGCCAGCACCTGGCACACCGGCCCGGTATCCGGCAATGCAGACGCGTCGATATACAGGCTGCGCATTTCGGTGTGCGCGGTATTGACCACCGCATGCTCTAGCGCGGGCGGCACCAGTATGGCCCATTGCGGAGGGGCCAGGAACAAGCCTTCAGCCGTGCGGATCTGCAGCACGCCCCGGCTCGCGTACGACAGCTGCAGCCAGGGGTGACTGTGCGGCCGCGTGGCCGTTCGGTGACGCAGATTTTCAACCCGCGCATAGACGGGGCGCGGCAGGCCGGGCAGGCTGGGTACGTCACGCTGCCGCAACAGACCCTGATTTGTCGTTTCAGCTACATTCATGGGCGTCATATCGTTAGCGCGCAAGCCCTCAGCATACTAGAGTGTGGCCTTTTCCACGCTACCGGTAACCCTTCCCATGAAGCGACCCCGCTTTATTCCCGATAATTTCACACTGATTCTGATCGGGCTGGTCGTCCTCGCCAGCGTGCTGCCTGTGCAGGGCGACGCCGCCATTGCTGCGGATATCCTCACCAACCTGGCGATTGCCCTGCTGTTCTTTCTACATGGCGCCAAGCTGCCGACACAGGCCGTCATCGCCGGCCTGACGCATTGGCGGCTGCATGGCCTGGTATTCGCCTGCACCTTCCTGCTGTTCCCCGCCATCGGTCTGGCGATGAGGCCGCTGCTGGAGCCCGCTATTGGCCCCGAACTCTATCGGGGAATGCTGTTCCTGTGCGCCCTGCCCGCTACCGTGCAGTCCGCGATTGCTTTTACCTCTATCGCGCGCGGCAATGTGTCAGCCGCCATCTGCTCGGCCGCAACATCCAGCCTGATCGGTATCTTCATCACACCCGTGCTGGTACTGCTGATGCTGGGGGCGGCCGTGCAAAGCATGCCGTTGGGCGAGGCCATCGGCAAGATCACCGTCCAGCTCATGGTACCGTTCATTGCAGGGCAGATTTGCCGGCGATGGATAGGCGCCTGGGTGGATAAAAACAAGGCCTGGCTCAAATATGTGGACCAATGTTCGATCTATCTGGTGATCTATACGGCCTTCAGCCGGGCCGTCGTGGAAGGCATCTGGAACCAATTGCCGCTCTGGCAGCTGGCCACCCTGACGGCGGCCTGCTGCCTGTTGCTGGCAATCATCCTGCTCCTGGTGAACTTCCTGGCCCGACGCCTGCACTTCAGCCTTGAAGATCGCATTACCATATTGTTTGCAGGCTCAAAGAAAAGTCTGGCTTCAGGGGTTCCCATGGCTCAGGTATTGTTCAGCGGCGCAGCTATGGGTACTCTGCTTCTGCCGCTGATGCTCTTTCACCAGATACAGCTCATGGTCTGCGCGGTGCTAGCCAAGCGTTATGGGCAGCGGCCCGAAGCGTCCTGAGACCCGACCTTGCAGCAGCGCCTGCCCCACGGGGCAGGTAAAGCTGACACCGACTCAACGAACCCTGGAAGGAATCATGTCCCAATTCACTACCCGACCGGAAATCATCGGCACATTCGGCGTTGCCGCCTCGACCCACTGGCTTGCATCACAGACGGCCATGAGCGTGCTCGAACGCGGTGGCAATGCCTTTGACGCCGCCGTCGCCGCCGGTTTCTTGCTGCAGGTGGTTGAACCGCACCTGAATGGCGCCGGAGGGGAAGTCCCCATTCTGCTCTGGAGCGAAAAGGACAAAAAAATCCGTTCCATCTGTGGGCAAGGCCCTGCCCCCGCCGAAGCGTCGGCCGACGCCTTCCGCAAGCTCGGGTTGGAACAGGTCCCCGGCATCGGCTTGCTGCCGGCTACCGTCCCGGGCGCTTTTGGCGGCTGGCTGACCATGCTGCGCGACTACGGCACCTGGCCGCTGGCCGATGTCTTGGCGCCCGCCATAGAATGCGCGCGCAACGGCTTCCCGCTGGTGGCTCGTGGCGTGCAGGCCATCTATGCCGTTCAGGATCTCTTCCGGGAACACTGGAAAAGTTCCGCCGACATCTGGCTGCCCGGTGGCAAGGTGCCCAAACCGGGCGCCCTGTTCCGCCTGCCGCAACTGGCCGACACCTATGAACGCGTGCTGCGCACCGCGCAGGCCGAAGGCAGCAGCCGCACCGAAGTCATCGACGCCGCATTGCGCTGCTGGTACCAGGGTTTTGTCGCCCGCGAGATCGACAACTACTACCGTAATGAAAAAGTACGCGACAGCAGCGGCGAATCCCATAGCGGGCTGCTGCGCTACGAAGACATGTCGGGCTGGAGCGCCGGCGTTGAAGACCCGGTCACGCTTGATTACGGGCGCTATACCGTTGCCAAATGCGGCTTCTGGAGCCAGGGCCCGGTATTCCTGCAACAGCTGGGCATGCTGCGCCACGCCGGGCTGGAAAACCACCACCCGCACACTGCCGGTTTCGTCCACCGGGTCACCGAAGCAGCCAAGCTGGCCATGGCCGACCGTCTGGCCTGGTACGGCGACGCCCCCGACGCCGACTTAGCAACGCAGATGGCCCTGCTGAGCGACGATTACCTGCGCTCACGCTGGGATCTGGTCGGTGACAGGGCTTCGGGCGACCTGCGGCCCGGCAGCCCATTGGGCCACGATCCGCGCCTGCCCGACCTGGCTGTCGCGGAAAGAACCCTGCGCACGGCCGACGCACGCTTTGGTATCGGTGAACCCACTTTTGCGGCACTGCCACCCGTCGACGAGTGGGCCAAGCGCGAAATCTTTGTTGGCGACACCTGCCACCTCGACGTCATTGATCGCGACGGCAATATGGTGTCGGCCACGCCTTCGGGCGGGTGGCTTTCGTCCAGCCCGGCTTTACCGGCGCTGGGCTTTGCCATCAGCACCCGCCTGCAAATGACCTGGATGGACCCCGGTCTGCCCAACACCGTCACCCCAAAGGTGCGGCCGTGCACCACACTGTCGCCTTCGCTGGCGCTGCGGGATGGCGAACCCTATATGGTCTTCGGCACCCCTGGTGGCGACCAGCAGGACCAATGGTCGCCCTCTTTTTTCCTGCGCCACGTCGTGCACGGCATGAACCTGCAGGAAGCCATCGACGCGCCCGCCTGGCACGTCGAGCACTTCCCTGCCTCGTTCTGGCCCCGCAAGACCACGCTTAATTTACTGGCCCTGGAATCCCGCTTTCCAAAAGAAACCCTGGACGCGCTGCAGGCCGCCGGGCACGAACTCAAAGTGGGCGACGCCTGGTCGGAAAGCCGCATGTCAGCCTGCACCCGTAGTCGTGACGCCGAAGGGCGCATGATGCTGCATGCCGGTGCGAACCCGCGGGGCATGCAGGGTTACGCGGTAGGCCGCTGATCAGACCGGTATATCAATCCTTGCCCCTACATCCGGCCTGTACCGCCCACAGGCCGGACCTGAAGCACCATCATTCACAGGATACTTTCATGAGCCTTTCTCCTTTCCACCTCGCCATTCCCGTCCACGATCTGCCAGCCGCCCGCCGCTTCTACGGTGAAGTGTTCGGTCTGGAAGAAGGCCGCTCCAGCGACCAGTGGGTGGATTTCAATTTCTACGGCCATCAGCTGGTGATCCACGAGCATCCCAAAACCGCAAGCCAGGAAAGCGCCGGGACCAATCCGGTAGATGGCCACGAGGTGCCGGTACCGCATTTTGGCATTGTGCTGGGCTGGGAAGAATGGGAAGCACTGGCCGAGCGTCTGCGCTCCTTCGGCACGAAATTCGTGATCGAACCCTATGTCCGCTTCAAGGGGCAGGTTGGCGAGCAGGCCACCATGTTCTTGCTGGACCCCTGTGGCAATGCGCTGGAGTTCAAGGCGTTCAAGGACATGGGGCAGTTGTTTGCGAAGTAGAAGGCTTGCATGCCGCTCACCCTCCTCTATTCGCATAAGGGGATTCTTCTGTGTGGTGGTCGGACATGGCGCGGGCCATGGTATCGGCGAGATGATGGTTGAGTCTGGCTAGGGATTCAGGGGTCCAGCCTTCGGGTTGGGTGACTTCAAGCCAGGCTCGTACATAGTGCTCAGGGGCGTATACATGCCCATAACCGATGGGGGTGGTGCCGGCCAGCATCATATCCAGTGCCAATTGCAGCATGGTAACGATGGGGTACCAGCGCAACTCGGGCGAAACGTCAGCCGCACGTGGGTGATCCATCCACGCGGGCGGGCGGTAGAAGCCGCGGGGGTCGAAAAAAGTGACGGGGTCGCTGGCATATTGCAGATAGGCGACCCGTATTGGCCCCCATGGCGTGTCGGCGGATACGGTGGGGCCGTTCTGATTCATGAAACGGATGATGGAGCCGTCGTGGAATTCCGGCAGCCAGGCCGGCGACCCGGGGTTGCGCTCGCGGGTGATGATATGCCAAAGGCTATTGCGGAAAGTAGGGCCGCTCCATAGTGCGCCATCTGCGGGGTCGGAGATCATCTCGAACAACTGGGCTGAACGTTCAGAATTGTATGAACCCAGGCTGAGCCCATGCAGATATAGACGTGGACGCCGGTCTTTTGGCAGCCGGGTCCAGTATTCGTAGATTTCCACAAACAGCGCCCGGGCCGCTTCCGCGCCGTATTCCGGTTCAACCAGCAGGGACAGAGGGCTGGAAAGATAGGAATACTGCACCGCTGCGCTGGCCACATCGCCATTATGCAGGTATTCGATGGAGTCCATGGCCGCAGGGTCTATCCAACCCGTACCGGTCGGTGTGATCACGACCATCACCGAACGCTCGAAGGCCCCCATGGCTATCAGCTCATTCAGCGCCAGCCTGGCCCTCTGCTCTGGGGTTTCGGCCGTGCGCAGCCCGGCATAGACGCGTATGGGCTCATGTGCCGGCTGCCCTGTCAACGCACTGATGTCGCTGGCTGAAGGCCCCGAGGCGATGAATTCACGTCCGGCCCGGCCCAGTTCATTCCATTTCAGCACTGAAGCCGCGCTGCCGCTGCGATAAGGGGATTCCGGGCGAGGGTTGCTGGGCTCAATCAGCGCATCATGGCGCCGGAACGAAGAGTCCATGGCATACAGGCCGCCACGAAACAAGACGCCACTGGCCAGCGACCAGAACAACAGAGCAGCCACCAACAACCCGAGCACATTGGCAAGGCGCCGCGGCACATATCGATGCACATAAGCGGAGACCACACAGACGACAGCCCCGAACACCCTGGCAATGGCAAGCAGCAAAAAAAACGTCACCACCGCAATCGCACAGACTTTGAGCGGATGAGCGCTGTCGACGGGATCCATTTCCATCAACAGGCGAATCGAGTTCTGCCAATCGGCCGCCTGTCTCAGGAATAACGCCGACACGACCATGCATGAACCGAATACCGCGAGGTTGACGACGCGGCGCAGGTGCACACCAGGAGCCGGCAGTTCCATATAAGCCCAGAGCCAGCGCCAGAACACGCCCAGCCCGTAACCTGTGGCAAAGCTGACGCCCGCCAACAGGCCCTGCATGACGTAGCTGCGGGGAATGAGGGACGGCGTCAAGGACGCGGCGAAGAAGAATGTCCCCAGCAGCAGCCCAATGCCTGAGAGGTCCCCCGGGAGGCGGATCAAGCGGCGCACGACCCACTGCAATGGCCCCAGTGCCCGATGCATGTTGCTGGCAGTCACCCCGCCATGCAAAAAATACCTTTCCATAGTGTGCAACCCGGGCCTCGCCGGGGCCTTTCATTCCTTCATCATAAAATCAGCCGCTGTGACACCCTGCAGTGCAGGGCCTGGCCAGAATACACGGCACATTATGTCCGATCCTGCCATTCCTTGCGGACAGAAATGCAACAGCGGAGCAGCCGCGCGTGAGGGCCTGGTGCCGTGCATCAGGGACCGAATTCAGGATGCATGGCACCAGTACAAGCAGCGTAAAATCGCCAACAGCGTCCATCGCCGGACGAATCTGGCGCGCCCCACATCACGGCCCTGGTCTACCTATGCGCTACTACTGCCTGTTCCTGATCCTATTGATCCTGCCTTATTCAGCCAGCGCCCAAGAATGCACCGTGCTGCTGCACGGCCTCGCACGCACTGAATCGTCGTTCTTCGTCATGGAAGAAGTCCTGGAAGCTTCAGGTTTCAAAGTCATCAACGAAACCTACCCCTCGACCAGTGCACCTATAGAAGAACTGCTTGACGATGTCGCCGCCTCGGTGGCGCTGTGCGGGGAGAGTTCAGAAGTGCATTTCGTCACCCACTCCATGGGTGGCATTCTTGCAAGAGCCTGGCTGAAGGACCACAGGCCGGATCGGCTCGGCCGGGTCGTGATGCTGGCACCGCCCAATCAGGGGTCGGAGCTGGTTGATCTATATGGCAGCCTGGCTGTGTTCGAGTTCTTCAATGGCCCGGCCGGCCTGGAACTCAGCACCGCCCCCGACAGCCTGCCCAATAAGCTGGGTGGCGCCACATTCGAATTGGGCATTATTGCCGGCGATGAGCCTATCAATCCTCTGCTGTCAGCGCAATTCAGCGGCGCCAACGATGGCAAAGTGTCGGTGGAAAGCACCAAGCTTGCCGGCATGGACGATCACATCATTCTGCCTGCGAGCCACACCTTCATGATGAATAATCCGCTGGTAATTGCCCAGACACTGCATTTCCTTCGCCATGGCCATTTCGACCACGAACTGACACTGCAGGAACTGTTCAATCGCGTGCTCGAACGGTAGGACGCAGCGCTTCAACGCTTCAGCCATTTTATTGCCGACATTGCGGATTGCTGTTAGCTTCGCCTTGGGACCCTCTGATCAATCAACCTCAACAAATTGACCGAGACAATAGCAATGGATCTGAAAATCGCAGGTAAATGGGCATTGGTGTGCGGGGCCAGCAAGGGGCTGGGCTTTGGCTGTGCAAATTCACTGGCCAGGGAAGGCGTGAATCTTGTCATCGTGGCACGCACGGCCGCAACGCTGGAAGCAGCAGCAGAAAAGCTGCGGGCCCATGGCAGTCAGGTATTAACGGTTGCGGCCGACATCACGACCGCAGAAGGCCGTGCAGCGGCGCTCAATGCCCCAGGTGGGCCTGGGGCAGACTACGACATTCTTGTCACCAATGCAGGCGGCCCGCCCCCTGGCGACTTCCGCGACTGGGACGAAGCCGCCTGGCTGGCCGCCGTTCAGGCAAACATGCTTACACCCATTGCGCTGATACGTGCTGTGGTGGACGGCATGGCCGCCCGCAACTTCGGCCGCATCGTCAACATCACCTCGGTGGCTGTCAAAGCCCCCATTGCGCAGTTGGGCCTGAGCAATGGCGCCCGCAGCGGCCTTACCGGGTTCATTGCCGGCCTGGCGCGTAGCGGTATTGCCCGCAATAACGTCACCATCAATAACCTGCTGCCCGGGGCCTTTGATACTGACAGGCTGCGCTCAACGATCCAGGCCCAGGCACGCTCTTCCGGCGTAGACATTGCCAAAGTAACGGAAACCCGCAGGAACGGCATCCCCGCCGGGCGCTTCGGCAACCCGGAAGAGTTCGGGGATTACTGCGCGTTTCTTTGCAGCGACCTGGCAGCTTATGTTACCGGGCAGAACCTGCTTACAGACGGCGGCGCCTACCCTGGCACTTACTGATCAGGCGCGTGGTACCGGTGCATGTACCGTTACCACGCGTGCTTAGTGCAAGGTACCTTTTAGCGTGAACAGGCCCTGGATCAGTTCAGTTCAACAGGCTGCGAAGCACATACTGCATGATGCCGCCATGGCGATAGTAGGCGGCTTCGCTGGGGGTATCGATGCGCACCAGCGCATCGAAGGTTACCTTGCCTGCCCGGATCTTGACGGTGTTGACATGGCTGGCGTCATTAAGCTGTGTGACGCCGACAATGTCGAAAGTTTCTTCACCTGTCAGGCCCAGGGTTTCCGCATTCTGCCCCTCTAGATACTGCAGGGGCAACACGCCCATACCCAAAAGGTTGGAGCGGTGAATGCGCTCGAAGGACTCAGCGATGACGGCCCTTACGCCCAACAACACCGTGCCCTTGGCGGCCCAGTCTCGCGACGAACCTGAACCGTACTCCTTGCCCGCCAGGATCACCAGAGGCGTGTCGGCATCAAGATAGTTGCGTGACGCATCAAAAATGGTGGAAACCGGCCCGCCTGGTTGTGTGAAGTCGCGGGTATATCCGCCTTCTGTACCCGGAGCCAGCTGATTTCGTAGCCGCACGTTGGCAAAGGTGCCCCGTATCATGACTTCGTGATTGCCCCGGCGCGACCCATAGGAGTTGAAATCCTTGGGCTCGACACCGTGGCTGATCAGGTACTGGGCAGCCGGGGAGTTGGGAGCAATTGACCCTGCCGGGCTGATGTGGTCTGTCGTGACCGAGTCGCCCAGCAAGGCCAGCACGCGCGCGCCCAGAATATCACCCACAGGCGATGGCTTGCGCGGCATATCGATGAAATACGGCGGCTTGCGTACGTAGGTGGAGGCATCGTTCCACTCGAACACGCCGCCCTCGGGGGTCGACAGGCTACGCCAGCGTTCGTCACCGGCAAACACATCGGCATAGCCGGTGGTATACATTTCAGATGCGATGGAGCTTTCGACGACTTCCGCCACCTCGGCTGCCGATGGCCAGATGTCGCGCAGATAAACCGGGTTGCCGGCTTTGTCGTGGCCCAGCGGATCGTTGAACAGATCGATATTCATCGTACCCGCCAGCGCGTAGGCCACCACCAGCGGCGGCGACATCAGATAGTTCATCTTGACTTCGGCGTGGATGCGACCTTCGAAGTTGCGGTTGCCTGAAAGCACCGACACCACGGCAAGATCGTATTCTTCAATCGCCTTGCTCACTTCAGGTATCAAAGGCCCGGAATTGCCGATACAGGTCGTGCAGCCGTAGCCCACCAGGTTGAACCCCAAGGATTCAAGATAGGGAGTGAGCCCGGCACGGTCGTAGTAGTCAGTGACCACCCGCGACCCGGGTGCAAGGCTGGTCTTGACCCACGGCTTGCGGGACAGCCCTTTTTCAACCGCTTTCTTGGCCAGCAGCGCAGCAGCCATCATGACGGTGGGGTTGGACGTATTGGTGCAGGACGTGATGGCAGCAATGGCCACTGACCCATGGTCGAGCTGGCAAGTGCTGCCGTCGCCCAGCGTAATGGTGATCGGTTCACGCGCCTGCTTGCCCGCGGCGGCGCTTTTATCGAGATGATCGCTGGGGGCTTCATCAAGGTACTCGTTAGGCGCGGCGGACACCCGTTTGGGCTGTTCGTGAGAAGGTGGGTCGGACGCCGGGAAGGAGCTTTCCACGGCTTTATCGTAACCCTTGAGCGGCTGCGCCGATTCGCTGATGAGTGTGGAAAGCGCTGCCTGGAAGGCGTCTTTTGCCTGTGCAAGGGGGACCCTGTCCTGCGGGCGCTTGGGGCCGGCAATGGAAGGTACGACGGTGGAAAGATCCAGCTCAAGACGCTCGGTGTAGCGAGGTTCGGCATTCGGGTCGTGCCACAGCCCCTGTTCCTTGGCATAGGCTTCTACAAGCGCAATCTGTTCAGACGAACGCCCCGTAAGCGCCATATAACGCAAGGTGACGTCGTCAATCGGGAAGATAGCCAGCGTGGAACCATATTCGGGACTCATGTTGCCTATGGTCGCGCGATTGGCCAGCGGCACCGCCGCGACACCCGGCCCGAAGAATTCCACGAACTTGCCCACGACGCGATGCTTGCGCAGCATTTCGGTAATGGTGAGCACCAGATCGGTTGCGGTGGAGCCTTCGGGCAGTGAACCGGTCAGTTTGAAACCGACGACTTCCGGGATCAGCATGGAAATGGGTTGCCCCAGCATGGCCGCTTCGGCCTCGATGCCACCCACGCCCCACGCGACAATACCCAGACCATTGACCATGGGCGTGTGCGAATCCGTCCCCACACAGGAGTCGGGATAAGCAGCAGTCACGCCATCTTTTTCCTGGGTGAAGACGACGCGTGAAAGATGTTCCAGATTGACCTGGTGGACAATGCCCGTGCCCGGCGGGACGACCTTGAAATCGTTGAAGGCGGTTTGGCCCCAGCGCAGGAACTGATAGCGTTCAACGTTGCGACCGTATTCGATCTCGACGTTCCGGGCAAAAGCGCCGTGGCTGCCGAACACATCGACAATGACCGAATGGTCAATCACCAGCTCGACGGGCGCCAGCGGGTTGATACGGTTGGGGTCGCCACCCAGTTCCTGCATGGCTTCGCGCATGGCGGCCAGGTCGACCACGGCCGGCACCCCGGTGAAGTCCTGCAACAGGACCCGGGCCGGCGTGAAAGCGATTTCCCGGCTGTCAGCCCCTTTTGGGTCCCAACTGGCGAGCGCTTCAATGTCTTTGGCGGTGATATCGGTGCCGTTCTCTGTGCGCAGCAGATTCTCAAGCAGAATCTTCAAGCTGTACGGCAGGGTTGAAACATCAAACCCCGCATCGGCGACGGCATTGAGCCGGTGGATTTCATATGCCTTGCCAGAGACGTCTAATACGCCTCTGGCCTTGAAAGTGTCAATGTTGCCCATGGCGACCTGCTCCTTCCTTGTTTGTTTCCAATCCGTGCTGGCGATCAGACCACTTTATCACGATGAGATGGCCCTATCCTCAATCGACTTATAGCAAAAGATTATTTCCATCCTGAGGTTCCCGTAGCGCCAGCCATCGATCCAGCAAGACCAACGCCCACTCAGGTGGCAGCGCTATACTCTGGCTGTTGCTACACGAACCGCGCCGCCTTCAGGTGCGGTTCCTGCAAGGCTCTGCAAGACGCAGGCCGCGCGCTGCTTCCGGAGAATCACCATGCAAGGCCACCCCAAAGTCATCGAATGTCTGAAAGAATTGCTGCGCGGCGAGCTGGCTGCCCGCGATCAGTATTTCGTGCATTCCCGTCAGTACGAAGACCAGGGTTTTCTGCGCCTATACGAACGCATGAACCACGAGATGGAAGAAGAAACGCAGCACGCCGACGTGATCCTGCGCCGCATCCTGTTCCTGGGTGGAAAGCCCGACATGCGGCCTCATGAGTTCACGCCTGGCAGCACTGTCGAAGAAATGCTGCGCAAGGATCTGGCCACCGAATACAGCGTACGCGACAACCTGCAAGCAGCCATGGCCCTGTGCGAAGAAGTAGCCGACTTCAATACCCGCGACCTGCTGCTCGCCCAATTGCGCGACACCGAAGAAGACCACACCTACTGGCTGGAAAAGCAGCTCAATTTGATTCAGCAGGTGGGCTTGCAGAACTATCTGCAGGCGCAGATGGGCTCGGAAGCCCCGGGCTGACGCCTCATTGGTCAGCTGCCTGCAGGATCAGATCGGCCGCCTTTTCGGCGACCATCATCACGGCCGCCTGCGTATTGCCTGACACCATTGCCGGCATGACGGACGCATCGACCACCCGCAGCCCTTGCAACCCACGGACCTTGAGCACAGGGTCGACCACCGCCTGTTCGTCGGTTCCCATACGGCACGTGCCGATGGGGTGATAAATGGTCTGCCCATTCTGCCGGGCAAATTCCAGCCACTGGGCGTCGTCCTGCACGCCCTGACCGGGGCTCAACTCATGGGCGACATAATGCGACAAAGCGGGCTGGGCAGCGATTTCACGCACGACCTTCATGCCACCGATCAGACTGTCTTGATCGACCTGTTCGGCCATAAAGTTGGGACGAATGCGCGGCGGGGTCATGGGATCGGCATTGCGAATATGGATATCGCCCTTGGATTCCGGCCTGAGTTGCGAGACACCGACCGTCATGCCCGGTTCGCGATCCAGACGCCTGTCTGCGGCGTTGGCATAACTGGCATGGACGAAGAACAGCTGCACGTCAGCCAAGGGCAGCTCTGGCCTGCTTTTGATGAAACCACCGGCCAGACCGGTGCCCAAGGATAGAATGCCCCGCCTTGTCAGGCCGTACTGCACCACAGCCCGCCATAAATGCGGGCCACGGCTCAGTTCGTTCAGCGTCAGCGTGTTGCGCACCCGCCAGTTCATGCGGGTGCAGTAATGATCAATATAGTGGTTGCCCACACCGGGCAACCCATGGCGGAGCTCCACACCCGCTTTCTGCAGCACATCGGGATGGCCGATGCCTGAAAGTTCCAGCAACTGGGGCGTCTGTATCGTGCCTGCAGCCAGTATTACTTCCCTTCGGGCCTGCACGCGAGCTAGGGAACCATCTTTCAGGCGATAGCTGAGCCCCGTACAAAGCTTGCCGTCGAGCTCCAGCTGCTGGACATGAGCGCCCGTGCGCACCGTCAGATTGGGCCGGCGACGCGCCGCTTGCAGGTAGCCGTCCACCACGCTCCAGCGGCGGCCGGCATGCTGCAAGGTCTGATAATGCATAAACCCTTCCTGCCGGCCAGCGTTGTAGTCAGCGTTCAGGGGCTGCCCATGCTGACGCGCCGCATCCAGAAACGCCTGGGCAATGGGAAAGCGTTCGGTCACCTCGCAGACATGCATGGGGCCATTCTGACCGCGTACTGCGAAAGCCCCCGGCTCAGCCGCGCCACCCGCCCTCTTGCCATGCCAATGCTCTATCTTGCGGAAGTACGGCGCCACCTCGGCAGCCGACCACCCTGACGCCCCGAGCTCCACCCATTGGTCGTAGTCTTCCGGGATGCCACGTACGTAAATCATGCCATTGATCAGGGTAGACCCGCCCAGGCCTTTGCCTCGCGGCACGGCAATACGGCGGCCATGTACATTCTCTTCAGGCTCGGTTTCGAAGCCCCAATTGAAGGTCTTGTTCGTCATCAGCCTGCTGAAACCGGCTGGAATGGAGATCCAGATATGCCGGGGCTCCCCGCCGGCTTCCAGCAGCAGCACGGAGTGTTTTCCATTTGCGGTCAAACGGTTCGCCAGAATGCAGCCTGCCGCCCCCGCGCCCACGATCACGTAATCAAATTGTTCCGACATGGCCTTCCCTTGTATCGACGCCCCTACCCTGCGGTCATGAAACCGACCATCAGCGCTGCCTGCTCTTCCAGCATGTGGCGACCCAGATGAATGGGGCAGCCACGCGCCTGCGCCTGCTGCAACAAGGCGGTCATTTCTGGTTTCATGATGATTTCGGCAACCAGTGTGTCTGGCGACAGCCGGGCGACATCCAATGGCAAGGGGTCGTCGGGCCGCATGCCTAAAGAGGTCGCGTTGACGACCATGTCATACCCGGAAGGGTCGTCATCACCCGCTGCCACCCGCACGCCAGGCACTGAGCCAGCGACACGTTCCACCATTTCCTGCGCCTTGGAATGGGTCCGGTTGGCGATAGTCAGCGCATCAACCCCCGCTTTCGCCAACGCATGGGCAATGGCCGCCGCCGCCCCGCCCGCGCCCAGCAGCAACACTTTGCGCCCCGCCGGGTCGTTACCGCACTTTTTCAGGCCGGCAACGAAACCGGTACCATCGAACATATCGCCAATCAAACGGCCGTCGGGATCGCGCCGTATCGTATTGACCGCCCCTATGGCTCGCGCCGCATC